>NZ_JRNX01000126.1 GCF_000786645.1 Halobacillus sp. BBL2006 | reverse complement strand
GACAATAGATAAGCGGCTTTATTAATGATGCTGGAGTTGAAGTGAACTCCGCCATTATCGTAAGACAGATTCTCATAGTCACTATAGTCATCAGGGTAGACGAGGGTAGAAGAGAACTGGATGGAAGAAGGATCCGACATGCTTCGGAACACTTGACCAGATTGTTCTCCAATCGTCCAGTTGAACGATCCATTATTTACATACTTCTCAATCGCTACGCCGAAGATATCAGAGATTGATTCGTTTAACGCTCCCGATTCCCCGCTATATACGAGGTCAGATTCACTGGAAGTCACGGCGTGGGTAAATTCGTGTCCAGCTACGTCATAAGCTCCTGCGAGAGGATCACCGTAAATCAACATCGCGCCGTCATTAACACTAGCTGCATTAAACCAGTTTTCAGGGTCGTTGGTTGCGCTGGAATCCCAGGCGTGAACAACAGATTTCACTTGTTGGCCGTTATTGTCGAAACTATTACGGTTGTACTCCCCTAAATAGTATTCATAGACGGACTGCGCTAAATAGTGGGCACTTACCCCTTCGTCATCTGTGAAGGTAGTAGAAGTACTAGATAATAGTTCACCAGGATAGAGACGATATTCACGGTTAAGGTCAGCATAATCTGCATCATACGTTAAAATCCCTTGTCCTCGTGTGTAGTCAGCAAGCTCATACGTCCCATCTGACATTTCGCTTGCAGTGAACGTTCTTGTATTTCCATTTTTATCAACACCTGATCCTGTCACAGGCCCGACTACCGTCGCTCCGGAACCTGGCTTTCCTTTTCCGCCACCTCCGCCTGGAGCATTACCGCCTTTCGCATACTGGATAGCATCATCAGACATAGCCTGATCGATTTCCTTCACAGCGTTTAACAATACATTTCCTTTCTTGGTGTCCAAAATGACAAATCCTTCTGCAAAAGATGGAGCTGCAACTGAAAAATCAACTTTCCAGCCATAGGAAGCTTTATCTTTTTCATTTACATAAACGACTTTCTCTACGGATGTTTCTTTTAACGTTTCTACTTTTTCACCATATGTATCCGTGACATAGCTAGAAGCGTCTTCTTTTGATATGTTTTGCTTCTCTTTCAAACCTTTTTTACCATTTAAGTTTTTAGCCACATCTCCAAGAGCGGTTTTGATCACGCCTTCATTCACTTGGGAGACAAGAACTTTACCGAAAACATCATATCCTTTGTAAGTTTGCTGTAGTTTAACGAGATCTTGTCCCTTGTAGTCTTTGGCTTCTTCTATAACGCGATAGTCGACATAGCTTTCATTGTTTTTCTGAGATTTTGATAGGCCGCTCTCAATCTCACCTTTGACAGCTGCCTTAACAAGCTCGGAAGCTTTTGAATGGGAGGGAGCCGTGAGTGTCCCCATCGACTGCTTGCTTTCCTGGATTTTAGCCTCGATACTAGGGCTTGCTTCTACATTCAATGTGCCCAATCCAGAACCGGCTAATAAGCCTACGGATAGAGCCATAGCTGACAATACTTTTCTGTTTTTCTTCATAGACATCCTCCTGATAGAATATTTTGAATATTTAACATTTTCAATCATATCAGAAAGGAATGAATAAATCTTCAGGTCTAAATACACCTATAAATGGTATGTATTCCAAAATTGTATAAAAACAGGCAAATATTTGGTTAAATATTCCTTGTTAAAAAGGGCGGGGATATGAATAATGATTCATGTTCCCTTAACATTCTATAGGAAAAATAAATAAATAATCCCAATAGGAAAAGTGGTAGTTCACATGAGTTAAATGGAAAATAAACCCACCTCAGGTCATCCAAAATATGGATGACCTGAGGTGGGTTTATTTGTAAAATCAGGAATCACTATAATTTTGGTAAATCATCCCTTATACTTTAAATTAATAAGAAAAATCTGAAAATACGTTGAGTTTCATCGAAAGGAGAAGGATTGTGGGGAATTGGCTGGATGTGATTAAAGAAAAGATTCCGGAAAACAGAGTATTAACTGAATTATCCGATCGATATAGTTATAGTTTCGATGCTTCCTTTGGAGAATACCTTCCAGAAGCTGTTGTACAGGTGAAGCACCAAGATGAAGTTGTCGCCGTCTTAAAGGTTGCAAACAAATACAAGATTCCTGTATATCCAAGAGGTCAGGGGACCTGCTTGAGTGGAGGCCCGCTTCCTGTTTTTGGCGGAATGGTACTAGATATGTCGCAGTGGCCGGAGAGCATCGAGGTCAGCCCAGATGATTTGACGGTCAAAGTAACCCCAAGCGTTTTGACAGGAAATATAAATAAAGAGGCGGAGAAGCATGGATTGATGTATGCACCTGATCCGAGCAGTGCCCATGTGGCTACGATTGGCGGGAATCTAGCAGAAAACTCAGGAGGGCCGCGCGGTTTGAAGTATGGCGTAACGAAAGATCATGTGCTCGGCTTAGAAGTCATTACTCCAGAAGGAGAAATCATCCGTACCGGTGGAAGCACCATTAAAAACGTTACCGGTTACGACCTGACAAAACTGATTGTAGGCTCTGAAGGAACACTTGGCGTCATTACAGAAGCTACTCTAAAACTCATGCCAAAACCTATAGCGGTCCAAACATTGATGGTCAGTTTTAATGAAGTCCGAAAAGCAGGAGAAGCGATATCAAAAACACTTACTTCAGGTATTTTACCTGCAAAAATGGAGTTTATGGATCAAGCCTGCATCCAGGCTGTTGAGAATTTTAAACCAGCTGGGCTGCCCGTGGAAGCTGCTGCGATTGTTATTATTGAGCTCGATGGCCATCCAGAAACATTGAAAATTGAGCGCAAGCTTGTCGAAGAAATTATGGAAAAAGTCGGAGCCAAAGAAACTGTCATTCCTAAATCTGATGAAGAAGCAGAAAAAATCTGGCACGCGAGAAAACAAGTTTCGCCAGCGATTGCTAAAATCAAACCGACAAAGGTATCGGAAGACGCAACGGTTCCAAGGAGTAAAATTCCCGACTTGATCGATCGACTCCAGGACATTAAAGAAAAACATAATGTTGAAATCGTCGCATTTGGACATGCAGGTGATGGCAACCTCCATCCAAATGTGCTTTGCGATAAACGAGACCAGGAAGAAATGAAACGAGTAGAACTTGCTGTCGAAGAAATTTTCGAAGCCGCGATTGAACTCGGAGGTACATTATCAGGTGAACATGGAATCGGAACGATGAAAGCTCCTTTTTTAGAATCAGAGCTTGGAGAAGTCGGAGTCGATATGATGAAGCGGATTAAAGAGAGCTGGGACCCGAACGGTATTCTGAATCCAGGGAAAATTTTTGCGGAAAAAGGGCAAAAGTTGGTGTTAAGAAATGAGTAACCTGCAAGCGTTACAGGACAAGCTCCATTATGATAAAACGTTTGATTGTGTCCAATGTGGCTACTGTCTTCCTGCCTGTCCTACGTACGAAACGATGGAGAGGGAAACCCATTCACCGAGAGGAAGAATCAATCTCGTCAAAATGGTCGCCGAAGGAAAAGCCACGGTCAATGATTTAGAAAATCCGATTGAAAAGTGCCTCGGCTGTATGGCGTGTACGACCGTTTGCCCAACGAATGTGCAATACGGGCAGATTCTTGAAGGGGCAAAAGAAGTAATCGACGAACAAAAAGTGAAAACAAAACGTCAGCAAAAAACAGAACAGTTCCTTTTTGAACAATTCTTTCCATCAAGAAAATGGATGGATACGCTTGGAGATGCGACGTGGTTCTATCAAACTTCTGGTCTGCAAAAATTGGCTCAACGCACCGGACTTTCAAAAGTTGCGCCTCTTCATATCAGCGAGTTTGAGAAAGTTCTCCCGTCAATGCCTTCACCCAATAAACGTCGTCAACGGGTGAAGCGTTATATAAGAAAGCGTCCTTCAACAACAAAAGTCGCGTTCTTTACAGGGTGCATTATGGATAGTGTATTTTTCGAATCGAATGAGAATACAATCGAATTGCTTTTGAGAAGCGGAGCAGAGGTATTGATCCCTGAGGAGCAATCCTGTTGCGGCGCTCTTCATGCACATACGGGAAAAACAGAATCAGCGGTGGAGCTGGCTAAGCAGAATATTGAAGCTTTTGAGAAAGAACAAGTAGATTACATTATCAATAACGCAGGTGGTTGCGGAGCCAAACTAATTGAATATGACCATCTATTTGAAATAGGAACCGAATGGCATGAAAGAGCTGAGAGATTCGTAGAAAAAGTGAAGGACATTTCGGAAGTACTTGTAGAATTAGACTATCTTGAATTTTCAACTCCACTCAATAAAACAGTGACCTATCAACCTTCCTGCCACATGACCAATGTCCAAGGGGTAACGGAAGCTCCTCTCGAATTAATTAAAAAGATCCCGGGTGTGCGCTTGAAAGAGTTGGATCGCCCTGACTTTTGCTGTGGTTCGGCTGGCGTCTATAACATTGTGAATTACGAAGATGCTATGGATATTTTAGATGTAAAAATGAAGGATGTGTGCGGGGTACAGCCCGAAGGCATTGTGACATCCAATCCTGGCTGCTTATTGCAAATGAAGCTTGGGGTAGAGCGAGAAGGACTCACTGGAAAAATTGATACAGTTCATTTAGTAGACTTGCTCATGGAAGCCGAACCGAAAATGGTCCAGTAGAAAAACCTGTCCACTGATGGACAGGTTTTTTGCTGAACTTTTATGGTGTTAAGTTTATATTTTCCATATTTACCCACCTCAGGTCATCCAGAATTTGGATGACCTGAGGTGGGTATTTTTGGATGTTATTTACATTAAAAAGCTGCATGCTCTCAAGAACATGCAGCCTCAATTATTTATTTTGAATCGTTTGATGGAATTTCGCAGCCATCTTCGGTGCATGCAGCATCATTAGTTGTTGAAAGGTCTTCGAATGGAGAAGATTTCTTCTCTTCCTCTAATGCTTTTTGCAGGCCTTGTACAAACACTTCTGTCGGCTGAGCTCCAGAAACGGCGTATTTGCGATTGATAACGAAGAAAGGAACGCCCTGGACGCCAATCTGATGAGCTTCATTTTCTTCTGCTCGAACGACTTCTGTATAATCTGTTCCTTGAAGAACCTGATTGACTTCGTTGGAATCCATGCCGATCTTGCTGGCAAGCTCTGCAAGCGTTTTGTGATCACCAAGGTCTCTGGAATCAGTCAGCACGCCCTTGAAGAATTGTTCTGCAACCTCTTTTCCTAGTCCTTTGGTTTCTGCGAATTTAGCGACACGGTGTGCGTCAAATGTATTCGTTGGAACCATCGTATCAAAATGGAAATCCAGACCGACCATCTTCGCCTGCTCGGTCATGTTTTGGGTCATTTCCCTCGCTTCATCTAAGCTTCTTCCATACTTAGCAGCAAGCTTTTCGTGCATGTTTTGGCCAGTATTACGCTTGGCCTGTGGATCTAACTCAAAACTTTTATAATCTACTTCTACTTCGGCGCTCTCAGGAAGTTGCTCCAGTGCTTCTTCTAAACGTCTTTTGCCAATATAACAAAACGGACAGACAAAATCTGACCATACTTCAATTTTCATTTTATACTTCACCTCTTTATTAGGATGCAACTCCATTTTACGATGTTTGAATTAGTAAAATCCAAGATTCTGTTTCACCCGCCCACTGCGTATAGTAGGTAAAAAGGAGGGAGTATATGGGAATTTTATTGATCAAAATCTCCTCAGTGTATTTTGCGATAGGTGTGGCGATTGGGTATTATATGTCCATTGTTCACGAGTATGCCCTGACCCCTGTTCATGTGCACATCAATCTGCTGGGGTGGACAGCACTAATGCTTGCCGGAATTATCTATCATCTTTTTCCTGATCTAGCAGCTTCCAAGTTGGCAATCTTTCACTTTTGGTTTCATAACATTGGATTGCCGATTATGATGATGGGGCTGTTTTTCATGATTGTTATGGAAGATGATGGCCTGGTCCCGCTCGTTGCTACAGGAGCGTCCATTACGGTCATAGGAATATTTCTCTTCGTTTTCCATGTCCTAAAAAATTTAAAGCCTAGTTAAAAGAGACTGGGACATAAGTAAATCAGAGGTGTTATAAAACGAACATTGGAAAACTTTTATAAAATCAACGCAGATTCTTAGC
>NZ_JRNX01000125.1 GCF_000786645.1 Halobacillus sp. BBL2006 | reverse complement strand
GCTGTGAATACACAGCGGATTTTATCAGCTCAATTTGATTAGTCAGTTTTTTTATCCATTACTTTATCGATCAAGCCATATTCAACTGCTTCGTGTGCGGACATGAAGTTGTCACGATCTGTATCGCGTTCAATAACTTCTAATGGCTGACCTGTACGCTCAGCAAGGATTTGGTTCAGTTTTTCACGCATTTTAATGATTCGTTTCGCATGAATTTCAATGTCTGATGCTTGACCCTGCGTACCGCCAAGTGGTTGGTGGATCATTACTTCACTGTTAGGTAATGCATAACGTTTACCAGGTTCGCCGGCGTTAAGCAGGAAAGCACCCATAGATGCAGCCATTCCTGTGCAAATGGTTGATACATTAGGCTTGATGAATTGCATTGTATCAAAAATTGCCATACCAGCAGTGATCGAACCACCTGGAGAGTTGATGTACAAGGAAATGTCTTTCTCCGGGTCATCCGCAGCCAGGAATAGAAGCTGAGCTACTACGGAGTTGGCAATATTGTCATCAATTGGGCTTCCCAGCATGATGATCCGGTCTTTAAGTAAGCGGGAATAAATGTCGTATGCACGTTCTCCGCGGTTTGTTTGTTCAATAACTGTAGGGACTAAATTCATTGTGATTTCCTCCTTATCATCAATTAATTATGATGGAATATATTCATCATACAATTAAGGTCAGTAAAGGTCAAACAAAAACGATCGACCTTTTCCTCTAGTTTTCTTCTACCATCATTCCCTAAATTTATTTGTATAAACGTGCCGTACAAGAATTTTATGGAAGGTATTCTGTAAGTTCACTAAAAACTATTGCGTTTTTGTCGGTAAGTTACTATAATGTTACTTGCATGTCGTTTTTGCGCCCGTAGCTCAGTTGGATAGAGCGGTAGATTCCGGTTCTACGTCAGTCGGGGGTTCGAATCCTCTCGGGCGCGCTAGTTAATAAAAGGTCATCCCTCCATAGCGAAGGGTGACCTTTTTTGTTGTATTTTGTCGACAAATCTATTGAATTTATTATATTAATATAGAGATAAAGTGTGGTTACATCTATGTAATCTAGAATTTTTCGTTACAGAACCTTTACAAAATATGTACGGTGTTAAAGGTGTGTATGGTATTCTAATATAGTTTTATTGGGTTGGGTTCTTATGGTATAATAAATAAAGTTAATGAGGTGCTTTTCGCTTTTGTAAAGAAAAGGGGTATTTATGACAAACTTAATCCGTTACAAAATGTTGTCTACTGAACAAGTTATGGAAGGCAGACGGATTCATGTGTTCGACATGCAACATCAACAAAAGTTGTCCTTCAATTATGAATTATTGAAGCGGACTCCGAAAGATTATGCAGGCGAAGAGTTGGCGGAATTTTTACAGAAGAGAGAGTTAAAAATCGATAACGGATTTTATGACAAGAGGGGGCACGCATCTTAGGAGCGTGCTCTTTTTCATGCTAAAATGGGTGGAGACAAGGAGGAACGTTTATGAACAAAATCATACTATATAGAAAAGACCATTGTCCTCTATGTGAAGAGATCGAAAGTTTGATCGATTTGCTAGAACTTGACTTTTCCATTGAGCGTGAAGATGTAAATATAGAAAATGATGAACAACTTTTAGAAAAATATATGCTTGAAATCCCTGTGTTGGTTGTGAATGGGGAAGAATTGGATTACAGAAATATCGATTACTTTAATTTGAAAAAACGTTTACATTAAAAAAACAAGTGGATTACGCTTGCACCGGTCTACCCCCACTGTTAATATATAAGGTGAAAAAAGATATTTTTTTGCTCCAAGCGGGACAGAATATGACTGGCTGGGACATAATTTATCCCAGCATGTGGAATTACATTAAAAGGAGCTTTTCCATGAGAGCTTTGATCGACCTACAAAAGAAATTGTTCCCTGACGTCCTTGATGTTATGCAGCGACGTTATCAGTTGTTGTATCATATCCAAATTATGCAGCCTGTTGGTCGGCGTGCTTTAGCTGAAAGTGTTGAACTCGCTGAACGCACGGTTCGCAGTGAAGTAGATTTTCTCAACCGTCAAGGTGTGGTTGAAATTACTTCTCGAGGGATGCATCTTACCTATGAAGGGCAAAACATACTAGAGCAGCTAGCAGAATTTATTAAAGATGTAACAGGGATCAAGGTTTTAGAACAACAATTAAAGGATAAATTAAACCTAGACCATGTAGTTGTTGTTCCGGGTGATAGTGATGAGCTCGATTGGGTAAAACAAGATATGGGTAAAGCTTGTGTTCAGTACTTAAAAGAACGAATCCTGCCAGAACAAGCGATTGCCATTACGGGTGGCACAACCATGGCCGCAGTGGCTGAAATGATGACTCCCTTAAATAGCGCCGACAAATGCCTCTTCGTACCCGCACGAGGTGGACTGGGCGAGAGGGTTGAAAATCAGGCCAACACCATTTGTGCGGAAATGGCAAAAAAAGCTCGTGGAGATTATCGTATGTTATATGTACCCGATCCATTGAGTGAAGAATCCTACCATACGATTATCGAGGAGCCTTCGATAAAAGAATTACTTGATATCATTCGTAATGCTGAAATTGTGATCCACGGTGTTGGCGATGCTGTCACAATGGCCGAGCGGAGGAAGACCCTTCCTGAACAGATGGAGATCATTAAGAGTAACAACGCTGTTGGCGAGGCTTTTGGTTACTATTTTAATACCAATGGTGAAGTCGTTCATAAGGTCCGTACCGTAGGCTTACAATTAGAGGATTTAAAACTTGCGAACGATGTCATTGCTGTTGCAGGAGGCCGTTCAAAAGCACAAGCGATCGCATCTTATTTCCAGCCAGGACAGAGTAACGTCCTGATTACGGATGAGGGTGCAGCAGAAGAGTTAATAAAGGGTTTTTCCCTTTAAATATATTTTGTATATAATCCTAAGGAGGAATTTTACATGACTGTAAGAATTGGTATTAACGGTTTTGGGCGTATCGGACGTAACGTTTTCCGTGCTGCATTGAATAATAACGATGTTGAGGTAGTAGCGGTTAACGACTTGACTGATGCGAACATGCTAGCACACTTGCTTCAATACGACACGGTTCACGGCACTCTTGCTGAAGAAGTGACAACAAACGGTGACAACCTAATCGTAGGTGGCAAAGAAATCAAAGTACTTTCTGAAAAAGATCCAGCTCAACTTGGTTGGGGAGATCTGGGTGTTGATATCGTAATCGAATCAACAGGTCGCTTCACTCAGCGTGACGATGCGAAGAAACACTTGGATGCAGGTGCGAAGAAAGTTGTTATCTCTGCACCAGCGAAGCAAGAAGATCTTACAGTCGTAATGGGTGTTAACGAAGATCAGTACGACAAAGATTCTCACCACGTGATTTCTAACGCTTCTTGTACGACAAACTGCTTGGCACCATACGCGAAAGTTCTTGACGACAAGTTCGGACTTAAACGCGGAATGATGACAACTGTTCACTCTTACACGAACGACCAGCAAATCCTTGATCTTCCACACAAAGATTATCGTCGTGCTCGTGCAGCTGCTCAAAACATCATCCCAACAACAACTGGTGCTGCACAAGCGGTTGCTAAAGTACTTCCACAACTTGATGGTAAGCTTAGCGGTATGGCTATGCGTGTTCCAACTCAAAACGTATCCATCGTGGACTTCGTTGCAGAGCTTGATAAAGACGTAACTGCTGAAGAAGTAAACGAAGCACTTAAAGCAGAAGCAGAAGGTAACCTTAAAGGAATCCTTGGTTACAGTGACGAGCCACTTGTTTCTTCTGACTACAATGGAAACACGAACTCTTCTGTAATCGATGGTTTATCTACACTAACTCTTGAAAATAACATGGTTAAAGTTGTTTCTTGGTATGACAATGAAACTGGTTACTCCAACCGTTGTGTAGACCTTGCTGTTTATCTTAAAAACCAGGGACTATAATAAATAACCGTTCGAACTCAATCGAACTAGAATTATAAAGGAGGGGGTCTCATGTCCTCCTCCTTTATCCATGTTTTCATGGTTCCTGCTTCTAGGCGTTTCCATTGATGCATTCAGTGGAAACGTACATATGGGCAGGCGATAAACCTGACCACAAACCAAGGAGGTTGTCTTTTCATGAATAAGAAAACAATTCGTGATGTCGAAGTAAAAGGACAGACTGTTTTTTGCCGGGTGGACTTTAACGTCCCTATGAGCGGTGAAGAAGTTACAGATGACACAAGAATCAAAGCAGCGTTACCGACCATCAAGCATTTGACTGGAAATGGTGCGAAGGTAATTCTTGCCAGTCACCTTGGACGTCCTAAAGGCGAAGTTGTTCAAGAGCTTCGATTGGATCCAGTAGCAAACCGTCTAAGCGATCTACTTGGACAAATCGTTACGAAAACAGATGAAGTCTATGGAGACGAAGTGAACAAAGCTTTATCTGAAATGGAAAATGGAGATGTGCTTTTAATTGAAAATGTGCGTTTCCACCCAGGTGAAGAAAAGAACGACCCTGAGTTGGCTAAAGCATTTGCTGATATGGCAGACCTTTATGTCAATGACGCTTTTGGTGCTGCTCACCGTGCGCACGCATCCACTGCAGGTGTAGCTGAACACTTGCCAGCAGTCGCTGGTTTCCTTATGGAAAAAGAAATTAACGTGCTCAGCCAAGCTCTTTCCAATCCGGAACGCCCATTTACGGCAATCATCGGTGGTGCGAAAGTTAAGGACAAAATCGGCGTCATCGACAATCTTATCGATAAAGTAGATCACTTGATTATTGGTGGAGGCCTTGCTTATACCTTTGTGAAAGCTCAAGGACATGAAATCGGCAAATCCTTATTAGAGGAAGATAAGATCGACTTGGCGAAAGAGTATATGAAAAAGGCAGAAGAAAAAGGTGTACAGCTCCACATGCCTAACGATGTCATCGTAGCAGATGATTTCTCTGATTCAGCCAATACCAAAGAAGTAGCGATCGACAGCATCCCTGCAGATTGGGAAGCGCTGGATATCGGTACGAAAACAAGAGAGAAATACGCTGAAATCATTAAAGATTCCAAGCTTGTTATTTGGAATGGACCAATGGGCGTATTCGAACTTGAAACATTTGCAAATGGAACAAAAGCGGTCGCAAACGCACTTGCTGAAACCGAAGGCTATACCGTTATCGGTGGCGGTGACTCTGCAGCAGCCGTTGAGAAATTCGGTTATGCAAATGACATGGACCACGTTTCAACAGGAGGCGGAGCTTCTCTGGAATTCATGGAAGGTAAAGAACTTCCAGGTGTCGCTCTACTCAACGATAAATAATTAAGGAGAGGTGAAGTAGACATGCGTAAACAAGTAATTGCAGGAAACTGGAAAATGAATAAAACTCACCGCGAAGCGGAAGATTTTATTCAAACAGCTAAAAATGAAGTTCCATCTTCAAATCAGGTTGAATCCATTGTATGTGCACCATTCCCATTTCTTCAAAAGCTAGTTGAAGAGACGGAAGGCACAAGCCTTGAAATCGGTGCTCAAAACATGCACTTTGAAGAAAGTGGCGCATTTACAGGTGAAGTCAGCCCGGTCATGCTAAAAGAACTCGGTGTTAAGTATGTTGTTCTTGGCCACTCCGAGCGTCGTGAAATCTTCAAAGAAACCGATGAAGATGTAAACAAAAAAGTTCACGCTGCGTTTAAACACGGCTTGACTCCAATCATCTGTGTAGGTGAATCCCTTGAGCAGCGTGAAGCTGATCAAACGATGGATCATGTGGAATCTCAAGTGAAGAAAGCTCTTGAAGGTCTTACAAATGAGCAATGTGCTCAAACCATCATTGCTTATGAGCCGATCTGGGCGATTGGTACTGGACGCACTGCAACATCTGAACAAGCAAATGAAGTTTGTACTCACATCCGTGAAGTTGTCAGCAACTTCGTGAACGCAGATGCTGCGGATGCCGTACGTATCCAGTATGGCGGAAGTGTAAAACCAGCGAACGTTGATGAGCTTCTTTCTCAGTCAGACATTGATGGAGCTCTTGTAGGTGGAGCGAGCTTAGAAGCAGACTCTTTCCTAAAATTAGTGGAGGCAGGTAAGCATGAGTAAGCAAAACTTAGCCGCTTTAATTATTCTTGACGGATATGCCATTCGCGATGAAGAGTATGGCAATGCCGTTAAGCAAGCAAACACTCCTAATTTTGACCGCTATTGGGACAAGTTTCCTCACTCCCAGCTAACGGCATGTGGGGAAGCGGTTGGTCTTCCAGAAGGTCAAATGGGAAACTCTGAAGTAGGTCACCTGAACATCGGAGCAGGTCGAGTCGTCTACCAAAGTTTGACTCGTATTAACATGTCTGTAAGAGAAGGTGACTTCTTCGAAAATGAAGTCCTATTAAATGCTGTTCGTCAAGCTAAACAAAAAGATAAAGCGTTGCATATATTTGGTCTTTTATCTGACGGTGGGATCCACAGTCATATCAGCCACATGTTCGCGACTCTTGAGCTGGCGAAAAAGGAAGGCCTGGACAAAGTGTATATCCACGCATTCCTTGATGGCCGCGATGTGGGCCAGAAGTCTGCAAAAACCTATATCAAGCAAACTCAAGACAAGATTGAAGAAATTGGTGTCGGTCAACTGGCTACCATTGGTGGGCGCTACTATGCTATGGACCGTGATAATCGCTGGGACCGTGTGCAAAAGGCTTATGACGCAATTGCCTATGGAAAAGGTTCGACTTACAAGGACCCAATTCAAGCCGTTGACGATTCTTACAAAGAAGAAGTATACGACGAGTTTGTTGAACCGGTCGTATTAACTGACGATAACGATCAGCCAATAGGAAAAGTAGAAGATGAAGACTCTGTAATTTTCTTCAATTTCCGACCTGACCGTGCGATTCAAATTTCTCGTACATTTGCTAACGATGATTTTGAGGACTTCAATCGCGGCGATCAAGCTCCAAAAGATATTCATTTTGTTGGCATGACGCAATATAGTGACGCCGTAAACAGCAAAGTTGCTTTCCCTCCTAATGACTTGAAAAACACTGTAGGAGAAGTACTAGCTGATAACGGTATGAAACAGCTGCGCATTGCAGAAACTGAGAAGTATCCACACGTTACTTTCTTCATGAGTGGTGGACAGGAAGAGGAATTTGAGGGAGAAGAGCGCATCTTGATCGATTCCCCTAAGGTTGCCACTTACGATCTTAAGCCTGAAATGAGTGCTTATGAAGTAACTGACGCTTTGCTTGGTGAACTGGATGCGGATAAACACAATGCGATTATACTGAATTTCGCTAACCCTGATATGGTGGGCCACTCAGGTATGCTTGAGCCGACCATCAAGGCGATTGAAGCCGTCGACGAGTGCTTAGGCAAGATCGTTGATAAAATCCATGAAAAAGGCGGACACACCATTATTACAGCAGACCACGGCAACTCTGATGAGGTAACGACCCCGGATGGAGATGCTATGACTGCGCATACGACAAATCCAGTACCTGTGATCGTTACAAAAGAAGGAGTAGAACTGCGTGATGGCGGTATCCTAGGAGACTTATCACCAACTCTGCTTGAACTTCTCAATGTCAATCAACCAAAAGAAATGACTGGAAAATCACTAATTAAAAAATAAGGGAGAGATATTAAATGCCATATATTACAGACGTTTATGCACGTGAAGTCTTGGACTCTCGTGGTAACCCAACTGTTGAAGTTGAAATTTATACGGAATCTGGAGCATTCGGTACAGCACTCGTACCAAGTGGTGCTTCCACTGGTGAATACGAAGCTGTCGAACTACGTGACGGTGATAAAGACCGCTACCTTGGTAAAGGTGTAGAGAAAGCTGTAGAAAACGTTAATGAAAAAATCGCTCCGAAACTCCTCGGAATGGATGTTACTCAGCAAGTAATCATCGATCAACTAATGATGGACCTTGATGGTACTGAAAACAAAGGAAACTTAGGTGCGAACGCAATCCTTGGTGTATCCATGGCTTGTGCACACGCAGCAGCTGACGTTGTAGGACTTCCACTTTATAAATATCTTGGAGGTTTCACTGCATCTACACTTCCAACTCCTATGATGAACATTCTAAACGGAGGAGAGCACGCAGATAATAACGTCGACATTCAAGAGTTCATGATCATGCCTGTTGGTGCTCCAACGTTCAAAGAAGCGCTTCGTATGGGTGCGGAAATTTTCCATTCTCTTAAAAAAGTGCTTAAAAACAAAGGATATAACACTGGCGTAGGTGATGAAGGTGGATTCGCGCCAAACCTTCAGTCTAACGAAGAAGCGCTATCTACGATCATCGAAGCGATCGAAGAAGCTGGTTACAAACCAGACGAAGAAGTTAAGCTTGCGATGGACGTAGCTTCTTCTGAAATCTATGAAGACGGTAAGTACAACCTTAAAGGTGAAGGCGTGGTGCGTTCTTCTGAAGAAATGGTTGATTGGTATGAAGAGCTTGTTAACAAATATCCAATCATCTCTATCGAAGATGGTCTTGATGAAAACGATTGGGAAGGAACGAAACTTCTTACAGACCGTATCGGCGACCGTGTACAATTAGTAGGAGACGACTTGTTCGTTACAAATACTGAGAAGCTTGGCCGTGCGATTGAACAAGGTGTAGGAAACTCTATCCTAATTAAAGTGAACCAAATTGGTACTCTTACAGAAACATTCCAGGCAATTGAAATGGCGAAACGCGCTGGTTATACAGCTGTTATCTCACACCGTTCAGGTGAAACAGAAGATGCAACGATTGCTGACATCGCTGTTGCAACGAACGCTGGTCAAATTAAAACAGGTGCACCATCCCGTACGGACCGTGTAGCGAAGTACAATCAGCTTCTTCGTATTGAAGATCAGCTATTTGGAACTGCTGAGTACGCTGGTAAAAAAGCGTTCTACAACTTGAATAAATAAAAATTATGTTAAAAGCCTCTCTGAATGTTCAGAGAGGCTTTTTTCTATGGTAAGATGGTGGATAGACAACAAGGAGTAGGAGAGCAAGAAACATGAAACGAATACTACAATTTGTACTAATTATCGCAGTCGTCTATGCACTCTTTACTGGATACAGTCTATGGACATATGGGGAAGAAGAAAATATCCCAGAAGCTGATGCTGCTATCATTCTTGGGGCAGCCCAGTGGAACGGGAAACCGAGTCCTGTATTTGAAGGACGTCTGAAACAGGGAATAGAGCTTTATAAGGAAGATAAGGTAGACTATCTGGTATTCACAGGTGGAATGAGTAAGAACGCGGCTTCATCAGAGGCTGAGGTAGGAAAAAGGTACGCATTAGAACGTGGAATTCCTAAGGAAGATATTTTACTGGAGGACCAGTCACTCGTGACTGAAGACAATTTAGTTAATGCTCAAGAAGTGGCAAAAGACCAAGGGATCGACTCCTATCTTCTTGTCAGTGATCAGTTTCATTTGAAAAGAGCGGTAGGGGTAGCTAAGAGCAAAGGAATGAATGATGTAACAGGAGTTCCAACGAAATATTCCGCTTATGAAACACTAGAAACGAAGCTCCCATTCTTTTTTAGAGAGTGGGCCTATTTGATGGCGCATCAATTGACGAAGCTGTTTTAAAGGAGGAGAAAACTTTATGGATCTTCAGGAAGCGGTCTTAAATCGGCGTTCAATTCACGATTTCAAAGAAGATAATGTCGAACAAAGTACACTGAAGGAAGTTTTTGCAAAATCCTCCTTAGCCCCAACACATCGAATGAAACAGCCGTGGAATATTCTAATGTTTCAAGATAATGGGAAAGAAGACTATGCTGATTCGGTCTTGGAAAGTTATGAACGTGAAGGGTTTTTCTCGAGTAGTGATTGGGAAAGAGCTGAAAAAATGAAAACTGGAATAAGAAAGTTCCTTGTTCAAATCCCTCACCATGCTTTGGTATACATGGAGAAAGATAAGGACGCACATAAATATGAAGAAGATTATGCAGCGGTCTGTGCTTTTATTCAAAACGCGCAATTGCTTGCATGGGAAAAAGGCATAGGGGTTTTGTGGATGACGAGTCCCTACCTGGATGATCCACTTTTTGCAGATGCGATTGGTCTTGATCCCTCTTTGCATAAGCTTGTAGCTGTCTTACAAATGGGATATCCGCGCCAAATACCAAAAGCAAAGCCCAGGGTGCCTATCGATGAAAAATACGAATTACGATCAAATCATTTTAAAAAATATTCTATTAAAGAAAAAAGCTGACGTCCATTAGGGTGACGTCAGCTTTTATTATGATCGTTTTCTATATTCTCACTCTCAACATCATCCGGAAGCGGATCTACAGTATGCTTATAATCATATCCTTTAGAAACCGCAAAACCGAACATAGCAGCAATTCCCAAAACAATAGCGATACAGACAATCATGATAATCGTAAACGTCATGTGAACACTTCGCTTTCTTTAAAAGACGTGTGAAAGGCTCATCCAATCCCTTCACACGTCTTATTGTGCCACAAGTTTTTTGAGATTACTACATTTACTGAGTCTTTTCTTTAACAAAAGCGACAACTTCTTCAGCTGTACCCATAGATAAGATTTCATCTTTGTAAGAAGAAAGTTCTTTCTTAGAAAGGTCTCTGATCTGAGTACGTGCAGGTAAGATGGACGTTGCACTCATGCTGAATTCATCCAGGCCTAGACCAAGAAGAATTGGGATGGCGATTTCATCTCCAGCCATTTCCCCACACATGCCAGCCCACTTACCTTCTGCATGCGCTGCTTCAATGACGTTGTTGATCAAACTTAGAATTGCTGGATTATATGGCTGATATAAGTAAGAGACGCGTTCGTTCATACGGTCTGCAGCCATAGTGTATTGAATTAAGTCGTTCGTTCCGATACTGAAGAAATCTACTTCTTTAGCGAATTGGCGAGCAATGACCGCTGTTGCAGGGATTTCAACCATCATTCCGACTTCGATGTCATCAGAGACCTCGTGCCCTTCATTGGTCAAGTTATTTCTTTCTTCGTCAAGAATCGCTTTCGCTTGACGGAACTCTTCCAATGTAGCGATCATTGGGAACATGATTTTTAAGTTTCCGTGAACACTGGCACGCAATAGGGCGCGTAGTTGAACGCGGAAAATGTCGTCACGCTCAAGACATAGGCGAATGGCACGGTATCCTAGAAACGGGTTCATTTCATCTGGAAGATCAAGATAATCAAGTTCTTTATCACCGCCGATGTCAAGCGTACGAACAACGACTGGATTATCGCCCATTTGCTTTAGGACAGAAGAATAAGCATCATATTGCTCTTCTTCTGTTGGCAATTGGCTTTTACCCATGTATAAGAACTCTGTACGGTAAAGGCCGACACCTTCACCGCCGTTATTCAGCACACCTTCGACATCTTCTGGAGTACCAATGTTAGCGACAAGCTCAACATGCTCGCCTTCAGATGTAACGGTAGGCTCATCTTTCAACTTAGCCCATTCTTCTTTTTGCTTTTCGAATTCAACCTGCTTTTGTTTGTAAGTTTCAATTTGCTCGTCTGTCGGCTCAATAATGACATCACCATTGATTCCGTCAACAATGATCATGGTATCTTTCTCAGCTTGAGAAGTGATGTTCTTCGTTCCAACAACGGCTGGAATCTCAAGAGAACGTGCCATGATCGCGGAGTGGGATGTGCGTCCACCGATATCTGTTGTAAAGCCTTTTACAAACTCCTTATTCAGCTGAGCCGTGTCAGAAGGAGTCAAGTCATCAGCTACGATGACAACCTCTTCATTAATCAGCGCAGGATCAGGGAACGTTACGTTCAATAGGTGTGCCATGACACGCTTAGTGACGTCCTGGATATCTGCAGCTCTTTCACGCATGTATTCATTATCCATGTTCTTGAACATGTCAATGAACATATTCGCTGTTTCATGCAAAGCAGCTTCCGCATTTACGTTTTCCGCTTTGATTTTATCTTCGATCGGCTGAATAAGCTCTGGATCGCTAAGAACAAGAAGGTGAGCAGAGAAGATCTCCGCATGTTCATCACCTAATGATTTCTTCGTATGAGCTTTGATTTTTTCTAATTCAGATTTGGAAGTCTCAAGGGCCTCATGCAGGCGTTTTACTTCGTGTTCTGGTTGTTCAATGTTGTCTTTACTGAATGAGAGGTCTGGAGCCTCCAGACGGTACACTTTTGCGATCGCGATACCGCTGGAAGCTGCAATTCCTTGAAGCTGTGTCATTCGATTACTCCCCCAAGCTTTCGTTCTTCATAGTTGTTGCTAAGTGATCGATTGCTTCTTGCTCGTCACTGCCTTCCGCTGTGATTTTAACTTCTGCACCAGAAGGGATTCCAAGGCTCATGATACCCATGATGGATTTCAGGTTCACGGCTTTTTCTTTATAATGTAAGTTAATATCTGACTCGTACTTTCCTGCATTTTGTACAAGTACAGTTGCTGGACGTGCGTGTACACCATCTGAGGATGTAATTGTAAATGTTTTTTCTACCATTATTATTCCTCCTAAAAAAAGTATATATTTTTTGGATTACCCTAACTTTATTATTTTAAGCCTTTTCGAGGTCTTTTTTCAAGAATCCTACAATAATTGCTCCAAGAATTGACCCGGCCGCAATGGCTACGAGGTAAAGGACGATCTGCATAAATCCACCTTCTACCAGAGGTGCCACAATTATCCCGCCATGAGGGGCACGTAATCCGATTCCGAATAACATCGTCAGCATTCCTGCAAGGGCACTACCGGCAACCATAGAAGGAATGACACGGGCTGGATCGGCTGCAGCAAATGGGATCGCTCCTTCTGTGATGAAAAAGGCACCTAATGGATAAGCTGCTTTACCTGTTTCACGTTCTTGCTTCGTGAATTTGTTTTTAAAGAAAGTCGTAGCAAGTCCCATAGCAAGTGGT
>NZ_JRNX01000124.1 GCF_000786645.1 Halobacillus sp. BBL2006 | reverse complement strand
CGGACCCAGATATCTCGAAACTGAGTCTTCTAGAATAGGGAGCTTTAACAGAATAAGAGATATCAAAGCTTATACAATGGCATACCTTTTAGAAACTCCGCACATGGACGGGGGCAATCTCGCTTGAGAGAGGGTATTTGACCCGGAATTTCTGATTGATCGCATGAATGAGTCCGCGCTTCGCGTCCTCACTCTTGATTTCTCCTTCTGTAATCTCTTCGCTGTCGTACCTTACTTCAAAGTCAATTTGGTGATGCTTATAATGAATTTTTCCTGACACAATGATAGAACATCCTCCTAACGCGAGTGATATGGCTTTTTGTTTCCTTTATTACTTTCATTTAAACCAAGCCGGTCCCCGAGTACCATTAAGGATTGATTGATCTTCCAAACATAGTATAAATGATGAACAAGATCTCCTTGATCTTCGTTATGCCCAGGAGCATAACGTTCAATTTGTTCCCTTTCGTATTGTAAATCATAGAGCTGTCCCGTTACTTCCTCTTTTTCAATTATCTCTTTCAACACGTGGATGTTATGGGTGAATTTCTCTTGGACCCTTGGAAAAACTTCCTTTACTTCTTCAGGATAGCTGAAATTCTTTTGATAAGAGGAGGCTACGAGATGCTTTGCATAATAGTTAATCGCTGTGAAGATTGTAATCCATCTGGGAAGCCCTGAATACCTACGGGCTCCTGGCCCCTGTAGAACCGGCTTAGATTCGTCTTCAATCGCCTGGATTTTTGCATCCATTTGAAAGGCGTGGTCTGCTAAACCCTTAATATCTGTAGGCTGTTGAAAACTTCTTACATATTCGTTCACATAGCTTTCTAATTCTTCTAGATATTCCATAAAAGTATCCGATACTTTTTCCATCGTTTTTGTAGGGTAAATCAATGCGGCTACACCAAGTGCGATACCCGCCCCTGCAATGGTGTCGATCACACGTGCGCCAAGCAGTTGATACGTTATCCCACCGAGCATCAAGTCATACATAAAGGCGATTAACATGGTAATTAACAGGCTCATGAGTGTATAGGAAACAGTAAACAGATAGAAAGCTAAAAAGATGAAAGAAAACAGCAAAATGATCTCTAGTTGCGGCTGATCGGAAACAAGTTTAGCAAGACCAAAGCCAAGTACGGCTCCGATGAGCGTTCCGATTGATCGCTCTAAGCCTTTCAAATAGGTTCTTCCTACCGTTTCGGTCCCAAGCTGTACGATGAACGTGGTGAGTAATACCCAGTAGGGTTGAATCGGTGAAATCAGGTAGCCGACAATAATCGCGATCGTACCAGCTATGACTGATTGAATCGCTTTTTTCGTCGTTGGTTTTAATCCTTTTTCTTCCTCTTCCTTATCATCTTCTTCCTCATCCTCTTCATCCTCCTGCTCTCCAGGAATGGAAGCCTTATTTAGAGAAGATTTGATTTCAAGGGCCGCTTCTGTGACATGCGTCGCAATCGCTTCAATTCTTCTGAGTAGATAAAGCCAACCTTCTGGCTGGGTTGAACGCTGCTTGAAGAGGTCATCAATCATTTGCCTTAGCGACTGAATGACTTTTTCAGCTTCGATAAGATTCTTTTCTTTATAGTCTTGGTTGAGTACCTCTGCTTGCTGAAGCGTATAGATCACTTTGATTAAAAGTGTACGCAGCTCCTTCATTTCGAAGGCATCGTCACTTTTCAGTTTTTGCAAGCTTTCGGACATGGTCATCACGAACATTGCGGTATCAAATATGTAGAGACGCATCTGCTGAGTCTCAAGGCCTGGCCAAATCTCACGAATATCTTGTGCATTTAAGTCCGTCGATACATTGCTCGCATACTCACGAAGTTTTCTGACGTTATACACCAATTTCTTTCTGCGTGGCTCACTCGTTTCGGCATCCTGAATAATTTCGATCAGCAATTGAAAACAAAGGTTTGCCTGTCTATGAAAAGAGTTCATACTCCTTTTTAAAAGCTGGACTGAGTCCTTAAAAATAATGAAATTGTAGAGAAAGGCAAAGCTTATCCCAATAGCGATTGTCAGATAAAACCATGGAAATTGGTCAGGAGACAGCTTCAAGAAAGATGAAAAATAAGAAGTGAAAAAACCGATCATCCCTAAAGAAAAGTACCGACTCCCGAATCTGGAAAAGTAGAAGGCACAAAAAATAATGCCCACCATCCACGCGGAGACCAGGATGACATTTGAGGCAAGAAGCGAACCTATAGTAACTCCGCCTGCTGCTGATAGCGCTAGCAGTAGTGTCGTCACTTGCTTCTTTTCTCTCGTATCATCCATGACCACCATAATGCCCATCATACCGGCTATTCCGGAAATAATGGATGGTAGAAGAGGCGGATGTCCGAGCAAATTGAGCAGGAGTGTACTCGTGAACACAGCCGAAATTAGACTGATTGTAGCTTTCCCAGCCTGGTTCAACCGTTTACGTCCGGGATCTGAAGCAAGTAACCGCCTAAGCCAATAAGAATTTTGATAAAACATTCTCACCCGTTCATGCACCTCCTTTTTTTAGATACTCTCTATAGTAGTTTGTTTTATCTCGAAGAACAAGTGTTTGACTTTCCTTTCCCTTATTCATGATCGAATGAAACAAAAAAAGCTGCTAGATTCAGCAGCTTTTTTAAACCTCGCTTCTTCTTATTTTAAGTGTAAGCAAAAGCACTAGAGTTACCCCCACCATTAATGTGGGCAGTACATCAGATGATAAAAGGATATAAGGATTTTTCGTCGTCCATAACAATTTGGATAACAAATAGGCAATGATGCCGAGCCACGAGGGCACGACAGCCAACAAATTTTGCGCTTTTTCATTCCTGGGTGGATCTTTCAGCAGCTTCAAAACGGAATAGAGAGTGGGGATGATCACCAAAAAAAGAATCGAGGCTTCAACAATTATTTCCATGCGATCGCTCCTTTTTAGAGATGGTTATCCTGTCTCTTCTTCCCAATATAATGGTAGAAAAAAATCTCAGAAATGAGCATAACGATGACGAGGGATCCAATAATTGGAACAGGGGAATCAATACTGAATAGTCCTATCACACTGATTCCTAATGTGACAAGCCCAACAATAAGCAAAAGGCGAACAACTTCCATGTTCATCCCCCTCCTCTTTAACCAATTATTTCAAAAAGAAGTGAAGTTTTCAATAAGCAGGAAGGTAAGCAATTTCTAATATGTTATGAGGACCCCTTAACTCGATAATGTAACCAAACGGCTCCCTTGTCCCCTACTGGCTTCGTCTTCATCAACTCTAAGGAAGTGACTTCATTCAGTGAACCTAGGTTTTCACAGTTCAAAAGCGAAGGTGTTTCCTTCCCCCCAACGGCTAACGGGGCCAGAATCAGACTGATTTCATCAATCAGTACGGCCTTTAAAAAAGCACCATTCATCGAACCCCCACCCGAGAGTCCAATGTTTCTAAAACCTTTATCGTACAAAATGGCAAGGGCTTCTCTTAAATCGACATGGTCTCCGGAGCCAGCACGTATGTACGAAATTCCTTTTTCTTTTAATTGCTTAAAGTATTCCTTGTTTGTATCCTCTCTTGTAACAACCTATAAGCCCTCCGACTGCTGCCAATTGATTCTTCCTCTTCCATCCACCACAATATAAGCCTTAGACTTTTTCGGTTCATAGGTTTGCTTTGTCAATTCAATCCAGTCGTTTCCATAGACGATTAGCGTTTCGCTACCTGATAAGAGTGCATCACACCCCAGTTCGTCATACAACTCGTGCGTGAGATAATTGGCATCCCCATCCATTTCTTCTTGAATCCATTCAGTCACGTTCCGGTTTGGTGCCGTCGTCATTTTTCCATCAACGGATGAGAAGACATTAAGAATCACCTTAGGATGTTTTTTCATTCCATTTACGCCTTGCCAGCGATTGTTTGGATCCGCTCTTCCTGTTCAGCTTTATCATGGTATTCATAGAATCCCAGTTGATTGCCCCATGGATCGCTGAATGTCCCCCATTTCACCGGAACTTCTTCTCTTGAATGGATCTTGAAATGCTCAACGTCGAGTCCCTCCATGACTCTTTGCTGTTCATCTTTAATGTCCTTCACTCCAAATCGAAGCGGTCCGCTTTCTTTGGCAGGTGTACCTTCTGCCAGCTGAAGCCAGCTTCCGGGGAAGATTTCCCATTCCACAATTCCGAAATGCGGCTCAAAGTCCGGCTTTCTTTGAAATAATTTTTCGTACCACTTCTTACCTTTTTCAATATCGGTTACACGAACTTGAATCGTCATTTCATACACGATTGTTTACCTCCTAAATTTTGTATGCTCTTTACATTTCTACAAATCTTACAGCATACCCTGCACGATGACCGCATATTTTTAGTTATTTAGTAGAAATCAATCAAACTTGTCGCTTTATCCTCCAAACTAAAAACGCTCCTCTGTCTAACAGAAAAGCGCATCTACTCTACCATATTCTTTTGCACATAGATCGCAAGCAGCAAATAACCGACTACAAGGAGTGGAATGACTGCGCCAATTGTGGACCTGTGAATAAGATGAGAAATCCAATTGGAGTAGTGCTTACCTTGTATTACGATAAATATATTAAATGGTTTCACATTTCATAGTTAAAGAAATAAAAAGTAAACTCTTGAAAATGGTATTGTACAATAACTAATAAGGGGGTTATAAACAGCTAAAAAAGATCCAAACCTAGTTAACTGTTCACCAGTTATCTTCCTTAAACTTTATAAGTCCTGTACTACATAGTCACTTTACTTAATTTCTCAACGCAGCTTTTTAACCATCGTGTAAAAGCTGCTTCTAGGTGGATAATCTTTGATTTCTCCCACTACCTCATACCCGTGTTTTTCATAAAAAGGACGTGCTTGAAATCCGAACGTTGAAAGTAGCACCTTGCCAGCGCCTAATTCTATTGCGGTATCTTCGGCTTGATTCAATAACTGGGTGCCTAATCCCTGTCGCCGGCATTCGTCACTCAACCAAAAGTCGTTAATTTCGAGCCAGCCCCAATACACATCGCCTGTGATCCCGCCTATCCAATCTCCCTGCTCATCTGAAACTATAAGATGAATTGGTTTAACAGCTCCTGGATCCCGGGACTGTTTATGAGGATTGGAACGTGCATTGTTATACTCTTTTATTTTCCTATATAAAAAAAAAGAAA
>NZ_JRNX01000123.1 GCF_000786645.1 Halobacillus sp. BBL2006 | reverse complement strand
GGAGGCTGAGGCCGTGCCCGAGGAAAGCGAAGCATTTTGTCGGAGCGGCCATACTTCCACCTTACAAGACTAACGCCCGAAATAATGGAAAGAATTGGATATGTTGCGCTAACCTACCATGAAAAAACCGAACGATGGTGAAATCTTATCATAAGAATTTCACCATCGTTCGGTCCCAGCCCCTTCATGTTTATTTTTTTCCTGACCAATACGCTCCGTCTTCCATATGAACAAAAGGAATATCGGTATCCACTTCACCATGGATTTTATCCTGATCCAAGTCTATCCCTCCGAGCCAATTTGCAAAATCGAATTCTACAGGAGTCTGATCTCCACCAAGAGCAAACCAGGCTTTCATCTCTTTTGGTAAGTACCCAGATGTATGAATTGTCCCTGCCCAGCTGCTATAGAGCTTGGAAAATACGCCACCGTCCGTATCATTCATTAACCGGAAAGCATCGTCAGCATTTTCCAGCGAAGCACGTTGCGTATTGATGGCGTCCATCCGTTTCATCGAATCAACCAAATGGTTACGGTTTTCTTTTGTCATGATTTCAAAATGATTAGTACAGACATTTGATTCTCTTACCTCTACTCCTCTTGGAGAAGCTTCGACAACATAAGTTTGGTTGGTTGTATCAAAAACGGTGTAGCTGAAAGAATGACGATGCGGAATTTCACGAAGCATCGCCACTGCTTCTTCTACGTTCGCACACGCCTCCAACACCAAGCGTCCGATCATGCAGCAAATGAATCCGTCCCCCGGCCGCTTCCGGTGCATAAAGTTATATCCCATGACTAGTCCTTTTTCATTCATACCATCCATTCTTCCCGTGATACGCTGTGTCGGACCAATAATCGCGTATCCTTGGTCAGTTGGCTGGAAAAAGCTATATCGTCCCTCATATGTTTTCGGCATATAATCGTAATTGCGGATGAAATACCCGTCTCCTGTCATGATCGAGCATCCGGAGCGTTTATAGTCGACCCTATAGCCGCCAAACTCCATCATTACCCGTTCCATCGGCCAATCCAGTGCGTCACGGAGTCCGAGTAATTCATCCCATATTCCCGGCGCGAAGCGAGTGATCGCTTCCTTCACTTCGCTCTCCTCCACAGTGAATCGCGGCTTTCTTACCTTCCATTGCTTTTCACGATTCTTAACCGTCCATGAATTTTTCAGCTTCTCCCCTTGCCAATACCCAAAGTCATAGTGTGTTCCTCGAAATTGTATAATCTCGCTATGTATATGCTTCATGAAGAATCCCTTTCTCAGCTGATTAATTTAGTTTACTTTATCACGCTTCAATTCCTTCAATAAAGCTAAAAGCTCTTCATTTTGCTCCACTTGCTTATCTGTATTCTTTTTGATCATACGAATCCAACGGATGACGAAAGCGAGCAACAGAATGAATAAAAGATAGATAATCGCTCCGATCGGTGCCATACATCCCCCTCCTCTCTAAGCTTCTTTCTTCATGTCATCTTGAACTTCTTTGATTAAATCCGGGTTTTCATTAATGATTTTTCCAACGTAAAAGAACCCACCCATAATCACAAACGTAATTCCCCAATTGATAATTTGACGAAGAATGATGCCTTTATCAAAAGCCTCTACCCCATATTCAACAATCAGCCAGTATTTGATGGAAGCAAGCAGGATATCCTGAATAGCAAAAGCTGCCACAATCCAATTAAAGATTCGATATAACCGTTTTTTATGAAACAAACGATGACTGAACGTTCGATCGTATCCTTGCAGCTCAGTGAAGTCGAGGGCAAAATAGAGGGCGATCGGCTTCTTAATTACGATGGAAATCAAAAAAAACAAGGCTAACGCGTAAGCATATATGACGTTATTCCACAGCAATTGGATCGCTGACCCTGCCAATATGTCAATCAGAGTCCCGACAATCAGAGTAACAATCATATAAATTCCGAATACGTTCACTTTTTTCAAGGCGATGAAACGGTAAACTGTATAAATGATCCCGGGTACAGAGGAAAGAAGCATCGCATAATAATCACCAATATAGTCTCGAGTCAGGTTCCAGACAGCAAGTGGGAAAACGACATAACATATAATATCAAGCAGGATGAACTTGCTTTGTTTCACACCGGTAACCTCCTTATGGAATGAATTTCCGTTTAACACTTCTATGATGATATACGCACCTTTTTTATAATGGTTTCAAAATCATTTGAAAAAATACCTCTGAATGATAAGAATTGCTCAGTTCTTCTAGTTTTCCGTGTCGTTTTTTGGTAGTCTTAAAATGGAAAGAAAACAGAAAGCGTTTTCGATAAAAGTACTAACACCAGACCATAGAACAGCATGGATGGATTTTGAAGAAGGTGGTGTAAAAAAATGAAAAGACTTGTCATCCTGGGTGGCGGATACGGCGGTTTGAACATTTTGCATGAGCTGCTCGAAAACCTGCCGAAAGATGTACACATAACCGTCGTCGACCGTAACCCCTATCATTCATTAAAAACGGAATTCTACACCATTGCAGCTGGAACTGAATCGGACAGGCATGCCCGTGTAGATTTTCCTACTCATGATCAAGTCGACTATGTATTCGATGAAATTGAAAAAATTGATGTGGAAAACGAACAAATTATCGTTAGAAACTTAACGGAGAACCTTCCCTATGATTACCTCGTTATCGGCCTCGGCTGCGAAGATAACTACCACGGGATT
>NZ_JRNX01000122.1 GCF_000786645.1 Halobacillus sp. BBL2006 | reverse complement strand
TTCCCCGCCACCATCATCGCACATAAAAGTCTCGAATCTGGGTCTTCAACAATCGGGAGCTTTAATTGAGGAAGAAAAATCATAAAAAAGAGTGTAAGGATAATAAATTTATATCCTTACACTCTCTTTGGTGATTAACACCACTCACAATATTCAAGTTCCATTTTCAACTCATCGACATATTCATGGGATCCCGTGACAATGAGACGATCATTCATTTTCAGCTCAGTATCCCCGTGAGGAACAATCGAATCCTTCCCACGGAAGATACGGACCATAATCACATCGCCTGTGAACGGGAACTCTTTCAAGCTCACACCATTGTATTCAGAGTTGTTCATATTGATCTGATATAAGGCAGTCTCTTGATTCGTTAAGATATCCACGACGTTCGGAGCTTCGATCATCGCCTTCAATAGAGCTTTGGAAGACAATAAAACGGAGAAGACACTTATATTCAATTCCCTTAATTCAGCGGCCAGTTCAGGCGACTCAATTCGGGCAATGACTCGTTCGACTCCTTGTTCTTTCGCATAGCGAGCAACCTCTGCGTTCTTTTCTTCGTCCCCTGTCGATGCAACGACGAGGTCTACGTTAAACACCCCATATTCTTTCATTGACTCGATATCGTAGCCATCCACTTCCTTGATATCAAAGCAGGATCGACTGATCTTGTCATCGATTTTATCGACTTTTGTATGATATAGGTGTGTTTCATACGCATTGATATCGAGTTCTCGAACAACAGGCAGCGTCATTCGGTTTGACCCAATGAACGAAACAATTACCTTGTGGTCTTCATCCTCAAAGCGGCCATAAATTTTCTTGAAAACAATCGGTGCTACTAAACAAGTAAGGACGGCAACAAGAATGAGCGCCCCTTCCATTTGCGCATCAATCATGCCTTCCCTTTCACCGATTGTTGCGGCTGCAATGACCAGAGAAAGTGTTGATGTCAAAATAAACCCTGTGCTAAGCACGGTTCTCGTATCGTACCACTTTTTCAAAATAAGAGCTGGCAAAATTTTTGAAATAAGCAGAGCCACAAACAATAACGGAATCAAAATGACAACACGTCGGTCTGTAAATAAGCTCCATATATCAATTTCCACTCCG
Source organism: Halobacillus sp. BBL2006 (assembly GCF_000786645.1). Lineage (GTDB taxonomy): Bacteria > Bacillota > Bacilli > Bacillales > Halobacillaceae > Halobacillus. Next base: position 3,460 of record NZ_JRNX01000122.1, on the reverse strand, counting down.
ACCATCACGAAGAAAATCGGAATGAGGAATCCATAACCGAAACTGTCAAGCTTCTTGACCATCTCCTGATTAGGAGACAGTAAGGAAACAAGCGTACCGGCAAGGAAAGCTCCCAGGATATTTTCAGCGCCGACCGTTTCAGATAAAGCTACAAGTAAAATTATTAATGTGAATACAGCACGCGTATCAATTTGAATTGTTCCTTTTGCCATCGTTTCAATAAATGATTGATGGCGGAACTGTTTCCCAACAAAATACAGTAGAACACCAACGGCAAACAGAATAAGTAACAACCATGTGTTCCCATGGCTTTCTCCGTAAAGAGATACGAAAACAGCTAATAAAATCATCGTTGCCAAGTCTGCGATAACTGCAATCAGCAGAATCGTCTGGCCAATGGTCGTCTTCATCATTTGTGCATCTTTCAAGGTAGGTACGACGACACCTAATGAAACCGTTGAGATGATCAGTGTCATCAGGAAGGCATTATCAATAAATCCTGCCAGCACAAATAAATAAGACAAGCCCAGAGATAGAACGAAAATGCCGACGAACACAATTAAAGCCACGAATACGGGATTTGGTGCTCCTGTTCCTTTGTTTTCTGGTTTTGCTTTCTTTTTCCTGCGGGCAAAGATGGAAAAATCAATCTCGAGACCACTTAAAAACATAAGGAAAATAAACCCTAACGTGGAGAGGATCTCAAGCCAGCTTCCCTGTTCGACGAGATCGAATCCGCTCTGCCCAATAATCAATCCTACGATGATTTCTGCAACCACTACAGGTATCATATTTAATTTAAAACGATGCAAGATAATCGGGGTTATAAATGCTGCTAAAATTACAATAACAAGAGATGTTACCGAAGCACCATGTTCCATACTCGCCCTCCTTCCGTTATATCAATAAGTTCATAAAGGCTGTAGCCATTCCGAAATAGATCAGAATGGAAATGATGTCATTGATCGTTGTGATAAACGGACCAGAGGCAACGGCAGGGTCGATATTGAACCGGTGCATAATTAATGGGACAAGAGAACCCGCTAAAGTTGCAACAATCAGGGTCAATAAAATGGACAATCCTACGAGCAAACCTAAAAAGAAGTTTCCTTGCCAAAAATATACGATAAACGTAATCAATACTCCACAGGACACGCCTGTAATTAAACCTGTGCCTGCCTCTCTGAACATCAGCTTCCATTTTCCTTGTTTTTCAATTTCTCCTGTAGCAATTCCTCGGACTGCGACGGCAAGAGCTTGCGTTCCAGTATTACCTGCCATGCCTGCAATCAATGGAATAAACACAGCTAATATGGCAACTTTATCTAACGTCTCTTCAAATCTTCCAATTAGACTGGCGGTCAAACTTCCCAGGAAGAGGAGGATAATAAGCCATGGCAATCGTTTCTTTGCGGACGCGAACGCATTTTCATCCGGGCTATCCACATCAGAAATTGCGGCCATCTTGGAATAGTCATCACTCGCTTCTTCTTCCATGACATCCATAATATCATCCACTGTAATGATTCCAAGTAAATGGTCTTGAAAATCAACGACCGGGAGAGCCAGGAAGTCATAGTCTCTTACCATACGAGCGACTTCTTCCTGATCCTCCCCTACGGAAACAGAAACGACCCTTTCATTCATAACATCAGATATCAACCACTCTTCTTCAGAGATGATTAAGTCTCTCAAGGAGATGACTCCGACCAGCCGTTTGTCTTCATCGATGACATACGTGTAATAAATCGTTTCAGCGTCTGGCGCTTCTGTTCTTAAATGAACCATCGCCTCTTTAATCGTCATTGTTGCTTTCACCACAACGAACTCGGTCGTCATAATAGAACCGGCCGTTTTCTCTTCATAATGAAGCAAATCTTTAATTTCTTGAGCTGCTTCATTATCCATAATGGTTAAGAAGCTTGCTACTTTATCTTTATCCAATTCATTAAAAATATCGACGGCATCATCGGTCGACATTTCAGCAAATACTTGAGCGGCAAAACGAGGGTCCATTTCAGAGAAAAATGGTTCAATATCCTCGTAATCGATATGTTCCATTACATCTGCGACTTCTTCGGGGGATAGGTACGTGTAGATTTGCATACGGACATCTACCTCTAACCCTTCAAAGATCCTTGCTTGATCATAAGGATGGAGTTCTAAGAATTCTGCACGAAATTGATCGATATGGTCATTTAGCAATGCATCCTCGATAGTGCTCCAAACCTCTTGGCGCTCCTGGTCATCTAAGTGTTCCATAAGCAACCCTCCTCGACGTCCTTATCGTCTTTGACCGTTTAATCTTAATTGTACGTATAGGGTTTGTCAACGAATGTATTTTCTTTTTAATAAATCGTAACACTTGGCTTAAAATTATCGTCAGAATCATGTACACTTACAATTATACTCGAAGTTTAACAGATTGCTCGATAGAAAGGGAACAAACATGAATGATAATCAACAGTCATCACCGATAGATTTTACCATCATCTTTGTCGTCATTGCTTTTGGCATCATCAGCTGCTATACCTTATATACTGTAAATCCATACTTAGGAGTCGTTGACCAGGGAGCTTATATGAAACAGATCGTCTGGTATGTGCTCGGATCTATAGGAGCGGCGATTGTAATGATCGTCGATTATGACCGCCTCAACCAGATTGTCTGGGGACTTTATGGATTTGGAGTTCTAATGCTTGTTATGATCTTCCTTAACATCCCACCAGGAATTGTCCATGAATCCGGCGGTGCTGTAAGCTGGTTCAAATTCCCCGGGATCGGTACGATTCAGCCATCAGAATTTATGAAGGTCTTCCTTGTGATTGCCTTAGCGCATGTGATTGTCAGACATAATGAAAAAAACCGATCAAGAACGGTTAAAACCGATCTTATCTTATTACTTAAAATTTTTGGCTTAGCGATTGTACCTATGGGGTTAATTGCGGTACAACCAGACTTAGGAACATTTCTTGTTCTAGCGTCCATCACAGGTTTTATGATTCTCGTTTCAGGCATTCAATGGAGAATTCTCTTATCCATCCTATCTTCCATTCTGCTTATGGTCGGCGTGGTTGCGTTAATGTTCGTTTTCAATTTTTCAAAAGTGACCACATTCTTAGAAGAATCTGTATTCGCCCACGTTGACTCCCGCTTCTACGGGTGGTTACAGCCGGAAAAATATGAACAGAGCGCTGGTCTTCAATTGCTTAAGTCGATCACGGCCATCGGCTCTGGACAACTGACCGGAAAAGGAGTAGGAAATTTTGAAGTGACTGTTCCCGAACGGCACACAGATATGATCTTCACAGCAATTTCCGAGCAATTCGGGTTCGTTGGCTCCAGCATTGTTGTGACGCTTTTCTTCTTATTGCTATATCGAATGATACAGATTGCATTTGAAAGTAATGACGCCTTCGGCAGTTATCTGATCGTCGGAATCGTTGCGATGATTGCATTC
>NZ_JRNX01000121.1 GCF_000786645.1 Halobacillus sp. BBL2006 | reverse complement strand
AAGTGCTGTGCAGTGGACATCCATTCCCAGTCATTAGCAGGTAAAGAATTTAAATATGAAATTCCCCTTGACTTAAAAGTATTTATAAAAGTCTGGTCACATTTAGGACTAAAAAGATTTCTACCAGTATTACTATCTTTCCTGAGAAGAGATGGTAAAAGTTCCTGTTTTTCCAAAGAGTCTTGACCTCTATAAAAAGAAAACCCATCATCTCCGAGTTCCTTTACAAGACTAATAAATTGTGAAAGCGAATCTATTACTTCTTCACGCAATTTGCATTACCTCAATCCTTTTTTCCCACATTATAGCAAAAAAGAAAAGAGATTGGGTAATTAAAATAAGGTGATTTATTCATAATTCCCCTCTAATGGTTGTGCTCATCTAATACTTCTTTTAATTTATGTTTAAAATTCCCTATATTCTGTTTAGTCGTTTCAATTTAGAATGTCTGCTTATGTAAGAGATTAATTTACAGCTGCCACTGCCAGTAAAGTGTATAAGTCCTTAATAATATTTTAATAATGAATTATTTATATAATTAAAAGGGAATTTAAGGAATTTTGTAGAAATAAGTTGAGATGGAAATAAATATTTAAGGGGTATTTTTACATGGCTGAACTATTTTTAAAAGATGAAGAAATAAAAGAAATTTTTAGAAACCATTTGAAAATAGAATCTAAAGTAATGTCGATTGAAACTCTATTTGCAAATGAAAGAAGGACAAAAAATACAGTTTTCGACCCATATTACCAAAGAAACTACGTATGGGACACTGATAAAGCTAGTTACTTTATTGAAAGTATTCTTTTAGGCACAGAGATTCCACCCTTAGTCTTTTTTAATACTGGAAAGAATATTGAAGTAATAGATGGAAGACAAAGATTTGAAACTATAAAACGATTTAAAGATAATACCTTTCATCTAACTAAAAAAGGTTTAAGTGTTTTCCCAGACCTAAAGAAGAAAAGTTTTGATGACTTTGATTTAAATCTTCAAGATGTGTTTTGGGATACAAAATTGAGAATTATTGAATTTAGTGTTATCAACGAACCGAAACTAGATACTAGAAAAGAAGACCAAATAAAGAAAGAAATTTTCAGACGGTATAACTCTGGTATAACTCCTCTTAAAAATGCAGAAATTGAAAAGGCTATTTATATAAACGATGATACGACCAGTTTCTTTAAGAAAAGATTCAAAGAAAACGAAGTAGATTATATAGACTTACTTGACCTTTTCTTCTCCGAAAGGGAGAAAGAAACTAGAAACAAAGGCATTACCTTAGAAAAAGCAATGCAAAAGGTACGATTGTTTCTAGTTCTTCACAATTTACCGATTAACTACTATAGTACCTTAAAAGGTAGAAAAGAAGTTATTCAACGTTTTTTTGAGAATCTGAGTAATAACACTACCGACGTAGAGCAGTTATATGAGGAGTTCATTAGAAAAGTTAAATTAGTTAAAGAGATGAGATTAGCACTAGACAGTAATGAGGTAGAACATAACAAATTGGTATTTGAATGCCTGTTCTGGGCTTTTACAATACTAGAAAAAGAAGGAATTAATTTAGATAGTATTTCAAATAAAATCACAAAAGAAAAACTAGTAAGTTTTATTGAAGAGAACCTTCATATATACACTACTGAAAATAGCCATTTCTATAAAGAAATGAAAGAAAGATATACTGGTACTGCTTCATTTTTTGAAGAGTTGTTCGATATTAATCTTGAAATCTATATTAAGAACAATACTATTACACAAAAAAAGATTAGAAATGTGACCGATAATAATCCAGATACTAAAGAAATTATAGAAGAATACGAAACTCTAAGATTAAATAAGCCAGATGCTAGTACTACCACAATTGATGATATATGTAGATTAATGAATAGAAAACGCTTTTTATTAAGACCTCCTTACCAAAGAGGCGAGTCAATCAATAAAATGAAATCTTCTGCAATAATTGAGAGTATTTTATTAGGTGTAAAGTTACCACCAATATTTATTTATAAGAGAAAAGATGGGATACAAGAGGTAGTCGATGGCCAACAAAGACTATTGTCAATCCTTGGATTTATTGGAGAAGAATTTTTAGATGAGCTTGGGAATAGAATTAAGTCTGAAAAAGATAAATATAAATTAAATCAATTAAGGATATTGGATGAACTAAATGGAAGTTCTTACTCCGAATTAAACGAAGGATTAAAAGAGAAAATACTGGACTTTAACTTATCACTCGTAACAATAGATGCCAAAATAAACCCACAATTTGACCCAATTGATTTGTTTATAAGATTAAATAATAAACCTTACCCTATTAGAGAGAATACTTTTGAAATGTGGAATTCTTACATTGACATAGAAATAATAACTAAAATCAGAACAGTAGCTAATAGGCATACTGATTGGTTTTACTCTCGTCAACAAAACACTAGAATGGAAAACGAAGAATTAATAACCACTTTGGCTTTCTTTGATTTCATCGGAGAAAACCCTGACTCAAATATCCATTTAGATATTTATCAGAGAAATGACAAAATTAACTTTAGAGTAAAGTCAAAAACTGAAATTACTAAAGTGCTTAATAATGCCTCGGAACAGGAGACAATTAAAAAGTCCTTCTTGAAAAGTATTGATAGAGTTGAAGCCTTTATAAGAAAACTTAAAATATTGTTGGTTGAAAAAGATGTAATCGAAAATCAAGAGGAATACTTAAAGAAAGAACTGGATACTCTATTTTATTTGAGCCATAGAAAAACAGCTAGAAGAACACTACAATCATTTTACGCATTATGGTACGTTTTTTCAGATGTTACTTTTGAAATGGTTAAAGTAAATAGATTGGAGATGAAAAAAGAAATAGCTAACTTGTTCAAATATACCAAGTCTCTAACTCCACAAGACCAAAATGGATTAGGGTTAGTAAAATATAAAGAAATGGTCGATGAATTTAAAGAAAAATACAAGATTGATAAAAGAAGAATAACCTTAACAATGGATGAGAAAAAAGGATTGCTGGAAAAACAAAACAATACCTGCCCTTTATGTAATGCTCCTATTTTTATATCTGATGAACTTGAAGTCGACCATAGAATTCCATTAGGGATAGGGGGGAAAGATAAGTTTTTAAATCTCCAACTTGCTCATAAAGATTGTAACCGAAAAAAAGGTGCAATTTTAAATTAAAAAAAGAAACAAGTTAATT
>NZ_JRNX01000120.1 GCF_000786645.1 Halobacillus sp. BBL2006 | reverse complement strand
GGCACCCAAGCCATATCAAGGATGGCCGTTTCGGTAACTTCCTTGAAAACATGGTCGACTGGAATATCGGACGTAACCGCTTCTGGGGTACACCGCTGCCAATCTGGATCTGTGATTCATGTGATCACCAGTACGCACCGCACAGCCAGGCTGATCTTCAAGAGAAAGCCATCGGAGAGATCGGCGATGTCGAGCTTCATAAGCCGTATGTCGATCGTGTACAGCTGAAATGTGAGAAGTGTGAAGGCACGATGAACCGTGTTCCTGAGGTCATCGACGTATGGTTCGACAGTGGATCTATGCCTTTTGCCCAGCAGCACTACCCGTTTGAGAATCAAGATCAGTTTGAAAAACAGTTCCCGGCTGACGTCATCTGTGAAGGAATTGACCAAACACGTGGATGGTTCTACAGTCTCCTTGCTGTATCCACTCTATTCACAGGGAAAGCGCCATACAAACGCGTTCTTTCTACGGGTCATATCCTTGATGAAGAAGGACGCAAGATGTCGAAAAGTAAAGGGAATGCCCTGAATCCGACAGACTTAGTCACGAAGTTCGGAGCCGATGCCTTCCGTTGGGCGCTTCTTGCTGACAGTGCACCTTGGAATAACAAACGTTTCTCTGAGCGTGTCGTTGTCGAAGCAAAATCGAAAGTGATCGATACTCTTGTAAATACTCACGGTTTCTATACGTTGTATGCCAACATCGATGGTTATGAGTTCGATAAAAATGAATCCGGAGAGAAGACGCTTCTTGACCGCTGGGTGCTATCCCGCCTGAACAGTGTGACAGCTGTCGTAGGTGAAGCGCTTGATGATTATGATTTCACAAAAGCAGCAAAAGCTCTTGAAAAATATGTGGATGAAGTAAGTAACTGGTACATCCGTCGTTCCCGTGACCGTTTTTGGGAAGAAGGTATGACGGAATCCAAGAAAGCGGCCTATCACACGCTTCATGAAGTGCTAGCTGGATTGAGCCAGCTAATGGCACCATTCACACCGTTCTTAGCAGAAGACATTTATCAAAACTTAATGGGAGAAAGTGTGCACCTCGCATACTTCCCTAAAGTGGACAATGCCGTCGTCGACCAGCAGCTGGAACAAGATATGGATGCGGTCCTTCAAGTGGTCGAGCTTGCGCGTGGTGTGCGTAACACTGAATCGATCAAGACGAAACAGCCACTTTCTGAGCTTGTTGTCATCCCAGTCAACCCTGACCAAGGAAAAGCACTGGAGAAATACAGCAGCATCATTCGTGATGAAATCAACGTCAAAGAAGTTGTCGTAAAACAATCTTCTGATGACCTTGTACGTTACGAAGTGAAGCTGAACTTCCGCGCAGCAGGTCCAGTCCTTGGTAAGAATGTAGGCGTCGTGAAAGGTTATTTAGAAAAACTTTCTGACGATGAAGCGGCAAAAGTCGTTCAAGACGAAAAAGTTGTCGTTCCAACAGGAGACGGAGACGTTGAAGTAACGATGGATCTGTTAAATGTAGAACGTGTAGCTGACTCTGGTCTATCCATGGGATCAAACCAGGACTTCCACGTCGTTCTAGATACAACGATCACAGAAGAGCTCCGCCTTGAAGGCCTCGCTCGTGAAGTGATCCGTGTTATCCAGGATGATCGTAAGAAACAGGATCTGCCAATCGATCTTCGTGTTGACATCGCACTTGATGGTGACGAAGATGTGAAAAAAGCGATCCAGCAAAACGAAGGGCTGATCCGTGAAAATGTCCTCGTGAACAACCTGACTGTAGGAGAAGCAGACAATATGAAAGAATTTACTGTAGGGGATAACCAGGTGAAGGTAGCCTTGCAAAAGTAAATAAAAACCTTAAGACCTGAGCTGTTGATGCTCAGGTCTTTCTTTTTGTTTATAATGGCAGACTATCATCGTTGATAAAATGTTAGAATTTTGAAATAATTAAATTGATCGAAAAAAGGAAATTTAAAATGTAAAAAGGAGGCTAATGGTTTGGTATTCAAGGCAGAGAGAGACAGGTTTTTCACTGCTTTTATAATAAAAGTGTCTGTAAACATGACCCTGATGTTGATTTTTCCATTCATCTTTGCTCCTGAGTTCACTCACAACATTCCTTTTACTTTGGTATGGTCTACGATCTACATATATCTACTAAGCACCATCATCTTCACAACGATCAATATTAAGTATGTCTTTCGCCATGAATATCTTCATGTAAAAGGAGGTCCTTTTAGTAAAAAAGTTCCGTATGCGGCGATTTTCAAGGTGACATCCACACCAGATATCTATGAAGGTCGCAGAGTAGTAACCGCTGGTGACGCTTTAGAGATTTTTTATGAGGAAAAGAAAGCGAAAAGTATTAAAATCACTCCGAAAGATGAAAGCAGATTCCTCGATTTACTAAAATACCATAGTCCCCAGGCTAAACTTATAGTTTGATCAGAGGGCCTGAGTAAGTGATCTCAGGCTTTTTTTATGCTTCAATCATTGGTGAAGACCCGACACATTAATTACACACTTTTTACGAATTTTGTTTAATTGAAGGGTGAAAACTCACTCGAAGCCTATGTTGTCGCGGAAGAGCCCTATCATTAAATTGTAATAATCTATGATTTTGCGAAAATGGATGTTTACAGGGCAGATGGATCTGTTACAATGGCAACCAGCATGAATCACAAAGGAGACATGACATTGAATAAAAAACTATTAAGTTTCATGTTGGCTGCCCTTATCGCTCTATTAGCTGCATGTGGAGATGAAGGATCCAACGCTGAAGATAAAAATAAACAAGAAGATGCAAAACAAGAACAAGCAAGCGGTGAAAAGGCAAGTGGTGAAAAAGCAAAAATGCCTGAGCCTGATTTAGAAGGAGTACCTGACGTCGTTGCTAAAGTAAACGATGAAGAAATTAAGAAAAAAGAATTTACAGAAACGTATAAGTCTCAATTCCAGCAAATGGCAATGCAATCTCAAATGACTGGTAAAGAAGTGGACCAAGATAAATTAAAGAAACAAGTGGCTGAAAGCTTAGTAGGTCAAACACTTCTAATCCAGGAAGCGAACAGTCGTGATTTCACAATCTCTGAAGAAGAGAAGAACAAGAAGTTAGAAGAAATCGCTAAACAGCAAAAGCTTGAGTCAAAAGAAAAATTCTTGGCTAAATTGAAAGAGCAAGGAATGAAAGAAGAAGAAGTCATGTCTCAGGTTGAAAAACAAATGAAGCTTGAGAAACTTCTTGCAGCAGAAGCGGGAAACCTAGAACCGACGGAAAAAGAAATGAAAGAAGCCTATGAACAGATGAAGAAACAGCAAGAAAAAGCAGGTGGAGAAAGTAAAAGCAAAGTACCTTCTTATGAAGAAGCCAAACCGATGATTAAACAACAATTGTCCGGTCAAAAAGAAGCACAAGCTTATCAAAAACTTGTAGAAGATCTTAAGAAAGATGCAGATGTAAAAGTGAACGTATAATAGAAACGACGAAGACCAGCCCCCTTTGATGGGCTGGTCTTTTTTTTGGCGTTTTTTGTGGTGTCAGGTACGCCGAGGGTGAGAATTCGTACCTGGCACCATCGAGCTTGTTTTCGGTACCAGGTACCTGAGAAGGACAGACCGATACCTGACACCACCCCCAGACACCACCCCTCCACCCAGGATAAAAGAATAAATATGCAAATTAATAAATAAATACACAAATAAATGCATCTTTATGTTACGATATATACACTAAGTATTCATTAGTGAATATATTGAGAATTTTCAAACTACATATGGTTGTAGCGTTTCGAGCTTGTTATTATTCAGATTTGAATAAGGGGAGCGGTCGGATGACAGAGTGGGATGAATACAAGACAATCTTTCATTCTCTTCAAGAGGATATCCTCGTAACGAAGACAGATGGAACGATAGTGAAAGTAAGTGAAGGAACTGGTGCTGTGTATGATGTTAAATCAGATGATCTGATTGGGAAATCCGTTTACGATCTTGAGAAACAAGGGCTGTTTACACCGTTGGCAACACCGATGGTGGTTGAAAAGAAAGAACGAGTTACTTTTGTCCAGACCGTTGCAGGCGGTAAAAAACTTCTCGTTACTGCATTGCCTGTTTTTGATGATGATAAAAAGCTTGTTCGTGTCGTCAGTTACTCTCATGATGTGACGGAGTTAATGGAAATCAAAGCCGGCATGGAAGAAATGACGGAGGAAATGGAACGGGTCCGAAAAGAGCTCGATCAATTGAAGCAGCAAAATGAAGGTGACTTTATTGCTAAAAGTGAACTGATGCGCAAGATTATTGCGACAGCCAATCAAGTTGCCGGTGTAGATGTAAACGTCCTCCTACTGGGGGAATCGGGTGTGGGAAAATCTGAAGTAGCGAAAATGATCCACGAAAAGAGCGAGAGAGCAGTTGGACCGTTTATTGAAGTCAATTGCGGAGCCATTCCCGATTCGTTGTTTGAAGCCGAGCTGTTCGGTTACGAATCCGGTTCTTTTACCGGAGCAACCAAGGGTGGTAAAAAGGGATTTGCAGAAATGGCGGATGGAGGCACGTTGTTTTTAGATGAGGTCGGTGAACTCACTCTTTCCAATCAGGTGAAGGTCCTCAAATTAATTCAGAACAAATGCTTTTATAAGGTAGGTGGACGCCAAGAAATAAACGCTGATTTCCGATTGATCAGTGCGACGAATAATCGTTTGAAGGAATCAGTAGAAAAGAAGTTGTTCCGGGAGGATCTGTACTTTCGGCTCAATGTTGTACCTATAACCATCCCTCCGTTGAGGGAGAGAAAAGAAGATATTGTACCACTGATACAATATGCGCTAGATGTTTTTACAAAACGTTATAAAAGAAAACGAACGTTAAGTAGAGAAGTTCTGCTTGACCTGACAGAGCTGGAGTGGAGAGGGAATGTAAGGGAACTCACTAATTTGATCGAGCGGCTTGTGGTGACATCTCATACTTCTATCATTCTGCCTGAAGATTTACCTGATAACTATAAAAGGGAAGATACTTCTTATTCAAAAATGAATAATTTTCAAGAATCTTTACCTAAAACACTTGAAAGAGTAGAAAAAGAAAAACTTCAAAAAGCCAGATTAGAATATAAAACAACAACAAGGATGGCTGAAGTATTAGGGATTAGTCAACCTAGTGTAGTCAGAAAAATGAAAAAATACAGAATAAAATGATAATTTGGCACAATTCTTGCATGTTACTGAGGGTGAGAGAGGAAGATCTTTTGCCTTTTTTTATTCAGTTGTTCATAAAAACTTTTTAAGGAGTGTGAAAGATGGAGGTAAAGCAGAAGAAAACGTTTGAAGAAGGACAGTGGGCTCAAGAAACAGGGAATAACAGATCAGCGCGCAATTTTTCTTGGTTTCTAATCCCGTCGCTAATCGGTGTGTTGTTGTTTCTTCTTCCGATTCCATTTGGTGGGAAAATCACAATTGGTGTAGGGGTGATGGCGGAGACGGTCCAAGCGTATATGGAACCGGTCCTTCCGAGTCTTATGTCGGGAATCCTTGTTGTTTCAGCGTTGCTTCCGATAGTCGCTAGAGTGGTTAAACCCCGGATGATTATGGAAAAGCCTTTTATGAAGCAATTATTCTATGTAAATACATTTTGGACGGTCACCCGTGTGGTCGGTGCTATTTTTGCTCTTATGACCTTATTTAGTGTTGGACCAGAATTTATTATTTCAGATGTGACGGGCGGAACGATGCTTTACTCGCTTGTACCTGTGCTTGCGGCTTGGTTCTTATTTGCGGGGATCCTGATGCCGTTATTAATGGAATTCGGATTGATGGATTTTATTGGAACTATGCTGCGCAGGGTGATGAGACCTGTATTTAAGCTTCCGGGTCGTTCTTCTATTGATGCGCTTGCTTCCTGGATGGGAGCGGGGACGGTAGGAGTACTGATTACTACGAAGCAGTACGAAGAAGGTTACTATACGAAACGCGAAGCTTCCATTATTGCTACAAACTTTTCTATTAACTCGATTGCTTTCAGCCTTGTTGTCATCAGCTTTATCGGATTAGAGGAATATTTTGTTCCTTTTTATCTGACAGTAGTTGTAGCGGGATTAGTCGCAGCCTTCGTTTGTCCTCGTATCCCGCCGCTTTCTAAAAAAGAGGATACATACTATGAAGGGACAGGCATGAAGATCTCTGAAGATACGCCGGAAGGCATGTCTAATTTTCAATGGGGGCTTGAAAAAGCTCTTCATAAAGCATCGGAGGTCAAAGGTGTAAAAGATGTCGCGAAGCAAGGTGTGCAAACCGTTCTAGACATTTATTTTGCTTTGATTCCATTAGTGATGGCCCTGGGGACAGTAGCTTTAATTATTGCTGAATTCACCCCATTTTTCACTTACTTATCCATGCCGATTGTACCGATTCTCCAATGGATGCAAATTCCAGAAGCTGCTCAGGCTGCTCCAGCTATGCTCGTTGGATTTGCGGATATGTTCCTGCCTGCTGTTATAGGGGCTGGGATTGAAAGCGAACTGACTCGGTTTGTCATCGCCGCCATCTCTCTTACGCAGCTGATCTACATGTCAGAAATCGGAATCTTGCTTGTTAAATCGAAAATTCCTATCTCTGTAGCAGAATTAGCGATTATTTTCTTGCAGCGTACAGTGATTACACTTCCGATCATCGTTATTATTGCGCACTTTATATTCTAGGAGGATATCTATGAAACCAACATTCCAAGATTTATATAACCGTATGACTGATTTACTTGCCCCAAGCATGGCGAAAGACCATCCGAATCTTCCTGTCGTAAAAGAAGAAGGCTGCTACTACTATGGAACGGATGGAAAAAAGTATTTGGACTTTACCTCTGGGATTGCAGTTGCTAATACAGGGCACCGTCACCCTAAAGTCGTTCAAGCGATTAAGGACAGCACAGATCAGCTCATGCACGGTCCTTCGGGTGTAATCATGTATGATTCTATATTAAGAGTTGCGGATCGTCTTCAAGAGTTACTGCCAGGAAACCTTGATTGCTTCTTTTTTGCAAACAGTGGAACAGAAGCGATTGAAGGCGCTCTGAAGCTTGCTAAATATGCGACGGAAAGACCGTATGTCGTGTCGTTTACTGGATGCTTCCATGGAAGATCGCTAGGTGCCCTTGGCGTCAGCACTTCGAAGAGTAAGTACCGCAAGTTTTTGCAGCCGAATGGATTAACGTATCAGCTCCCTTATGCTGATATTGAAGGATGTCCTGAAGGGGAAAATGTTGCTGAGTATTGTGTGAACAAGCTGGAAAAGGATTTCGAGATGCTCTTCGATCATCAAGTGACTCCTGAAGAAGTCGCTTGTGTCATCGTTGAACCTGTCCTTGGGGAAGGAGGCTACATCATCCCTCCGAAGGAATGGCTGCAAAAGGTTCGTGAGATTTGTGACCGGCATGGAATGCTTTTGATATTTGATGAAGTCCAAACGGGATTTGGAAGGACGGGTGACTGGTTTGCTGCCCAGACCTTTGGGGTCACTCCTGATATTATGGCAATTGCAAAAGGAATCGCTTCAGGAATGCCGCTGAGCGCTACGGTTGCCTCCAAAGAACTGATGAGCAAATGGCCGATGGGGACTCATGGAACAACGTTTGGCGGCAACCCAATTGCATGTTCCGCAGCTCTTGCAACATTAGATGTCATAGAGGAAGAAAAACTTGTTGATAATTCTAAGCAACTCGGTGCTTATGCGCTGGACCGCTTGAAGGAAATCAGGGAAAATCATAAGGTCATCGGAGATGTTCGTGGTGTTGGTCTAATGATCGGAATCGAAATCATCGATCCTGAAACAGGGGACCCTGACGGCAAAGGAATGATGCGAATATTGGATTTATCTCTTGAAAAAGGTGTTTTATTCTACTTATGCGGGAAACATCAGGAAGTCATCCGCATGATTCCGCCTTTAATTGTTACGAAGGAACAGATTGACCAAGGGTTGGCGGTCTTTGAAGAAGCTGTAATGGACTATGAAAAAGAAAGTAATATCGTGTCTATTATTTAAATGATGTTTGAGGGGTATTTTATTGGACAATACGATATTTCTTTGGGAGCAATTGAATACCGTCTACTATAATTAACATCAAAAGTTCCTTAATTGTCAGGAACAATAGTAAAGAAGCCGCTCAGCTTTTTCGCTGAGCGGTTTTTTACTTATATCGTACTCTTACTTCCTATGATTCTCTTTTTGAGATGTCTTTAATAGATCGTGTAATTGATCCGGAAAATTGGTAAACATCCCATCAACCCCTAGATCAAGGAGGTTCTTCATGTTTTCTTTTTTGTTCACAGTGTAAGGGTGAACGATGAGACCGCGGCTATGGGCTGCTTCCATAAAAGTTGGAGTCACTAGCTTTTGGTTAGGACCCAGTCCATCCGCATACGTAGAAATCTCATCAAATTTATCGTGTAATTCACTCTCATCTTCTGGTACAGATCCTGCTAGCTGAATAAGGGGTACATCATTAGGAACCATTGTATTTAATTTTTTGAGGCTATCAGCACTAAATGATTGTAGAATCACATCACCCTGCTCAAACATGTGATTATCCTGTAGCGTATGGACAAGCTTCTCTTCCATACCTGGATAAACATCCGGTGCTTTTGTTTCTATGTAAACACCGACATCCCCTTTACCGTAATGCTTCGCTACATCAAGGGCTTCTTGAAGAGTAGGAACTTCGAGGCCTTCATATTTGTTTTTGGCGTACTCTGGGTGAGTTTCATTGAACCATGACCCTGCGTCAAGGTTTTTTATTTCTTCCAGGGTAAAATCTCTCACAGCCCAAGGTGCTCTTTCAGGGTAAACTTCCTCGATATTAGTTGTGCGATCGAGTGTGGTGTCGTGAAGGGCGACAAGCTCCCTGTCTTTGGTCATTTGTAAATCAAATTCTACGTAATCGGCATTCAATCTGATTGCTTTTTTGTACGACTCTAGTGTGTGCTCTGGCGCATACCCAGAAGCTCCCCGGTGACCGATGACAGTAACATCTGAAATGGGTTCAAGCACAGGTGCTGAATCAGCATGAGCACTTGTTGTCGAAATTGAGAAAATAGACATCACCAAACTAAATAAACAGACGAACGATGAAAACTTAGACATCACCTCTACACTCCTTTTCTGTTAATCTCAACCATCATTGTAATAGTAGTTTATAAATGTAAGATTTTACTACAGTAAATGATTGTTAAGAAAAATAGAAAGAAGGTCTCACTTGCAGGTGTATGGATGTATATTGAAATCTAATTGTAATTAGACCATTACTTTATCTTAATAATTTCTACTATAAATTCATACTGACTTCAAACTCCCGTGTTTTAATGGAAATCGAAATCATTATTCGAGGAGGAAGTAAAAATGAAGAAACGACTAACTATCGGCTTTTCTATAGCATTGCTAGCTTCATCATCTATGACAGTAATGGCGCAGTCCGATCACGGGCACCAGTATGGAAACAAAGCACACAAGGAAGTCCAAAGTGTAGAATTCAACTCCATGGACGCTCCTTCCACCATTGAAAATATGGTAAAAACTTACACAGATGCCACTGTAAAAGTTACATATAAAGATGGCACTGAAAAAGAACTTCCGCTAAAGTATGACCAGCTTTACCTTACAAAAGACAAAATCGTAGAAAACAACGGTGAGATGATTCCGGCGGGTACGCCTATCGATGTTAATGGCGATCCTATCATTGATAAAAGCGTCCCTGAAGACCCGTCCTACTTTATTTCAGATGCTCCGGATTCAAATAGTTTAATAACTAAAGGGAATAAAACCTATATGATTTCTCATTTTGAATACGATTCTCAAAACAATGCTGGAGAAAGTGTTTCTGGTCTGCCGGCATCCATGACGCTGACAGAATTGAAACGTGATGAGAAAACCGGGGAACTTACAGTGAAAGATGCTGAGAAAATTGACTTTTCTAATGTAGATGGGTTATGGGTTCCGTGTAATGGTTCCACAACCGATTGGGGAACTCATTTAGGATCAGAAGAGTATGAGCCAGATGCACGTGCGTTCGAAAACGAGGAAAGTGACGCTTACAAGGAAGTCACTAACTTTGCAGAATATTACTTTCATGACGCTTCAAAAGCTAACCCATACTTCTATGGATGGATTCCTGAAATCTCTATCTCAAAAAAAGGAGAGACTTCAGTAGAAAAACACTATAGCACCGGCCGTTTTTCCCACGAAATGATGAAGGTGCTTCCGGATAATAAAACAGCTTTGTTTGGAGACGATGGCGGCAATACGATGTCGTTCATGTATGTGGCAGATGAGAAAGAAGATTTTTCGTCTGGTACACTTTATGCGGCGAAATTTGAACAAACAGGTACGGAAAAAGGTGGTTCCGGTGATTTGAACTGGATCAAACTGGGACATGCATCTGATAAAGAAATTTCAGAGATTGTCCATAGTGGTGTGCAATTCAGTGATATTTTCGAAACCTCTGAAGAACCTGCTCCAGGATTTACGGCAGTGAAGACGAATTCCCATGACGAAGTGGAATATTTGAAAGTGAAACCTGGAATGGAAAAAGCGGCAGCGTTCCTAGAGTCTCGTCGTTACGGAGCTATCAAAGGGGCTACAGCCGAATTTAATAAGATGGAAGGTCTCGCCGTGAACGAAGAAGACCGTAAAGCGTATATGGCGATTTCCTACCAAAGTGGAAGCATGGAGAAACAGGAAGGTGCTATCCAGGACGATATTCAACTTCCGAAACTTGATTCTGGCGTGACTTATGAACTGAATCTGGAAAAAGACCAAAAAGACTCCTCTGGTGCTCAAATTGACAGTGAATATGTTCCTGCGAATATGCACGGATACATTGTAGGGAAAGACCTTGAGGCGCCTGACGCACTAGGAAACACAGCTGATCCGGATTTAGTAGCCAACCCGGATAACCTTAGCTACTCAGATGATTTAAATACGCTATTTATTGGTGAAGACAGTGGCATGCATACAAATAATTTTGTATGGGCATATAATGTTGATGATGAGGAGCTATCTAGAATTCTTTCTGTACCAGTCGGTGCAGAAGCAACAGGTTTAAGTGCTACAGATGGTAATGTACTCAGCAATTACCAGCATCCCGGTGCTGATATTGATGAGAAAGAGATTACAGCGGTTGATAAAGAAAAATTAGAAGAGGCTATGAGAGAAACTTTAGGTATTATGGAAACTGGCGGAGTTGGCTATATTTCTGGAATTCCTGGTTTCGACGATAAACCAATACACGGTTATGAAAAAAATAAAGACGGCCGAGACGATGGGAAACACGGAGATCATGATGATCACGACCATGAAGACCATAATGAATAAGAAGATTTAACAGCTTACCATAATAAAATAACTTGGTGAATGACCCGAATCATTGGAGCTTGGGAAGACTCCTTTGGTTCGGGTTTTTAATTTTGATGTAAGAACAAGTCGACTATGGATCAGTATTAAAAATATCGAGGAGTCCGGATGCAATATAATTAAATATGATTTGTAAGTTTATTAAGCTTTAGATAGGAAGCTTTTTCGCATCCATGTAAAAAATCCTGACATGACTGTTGTGTTAATTTTCAGACTTTGCTAAAATCAAACTTAACACTAATTGTTAAGAAATCTAACATAAAGGGGATAGCATTAAATGGATGCGACGTTTTTAATGAATAACTTATGGATCATCGTAAGTGCGATTCTTGTTTTGCTCATGCAAGGTGGATTTATATTGCTTGAAGCTGGATCTACAAGAATGAAAAATGCCGGCCATATTGCTGGTAAGACGGTTTTTACTGTAGGAATCGTGTCGCTTGTGTTTTGGGCGTGTGGGTATGGCCTTATTTATGGAGAAGGAAATGCGATCGTAGGGTTCTCTAATTTTTTCTATGGTGACGCAACGACGATGGGGGAAGGACTTGCGGGATCCGTTGATTTTCTGTTCCAGCTTGCTTTTGCGGCCATCGCTATGACGATAGCCTTCGGAGGCTTTGCGGAACGGGCGAAATTAGTCGCCTACGTCATTTTTGCTATTCTGTTTTCTGTTTTAATTTATCCTGTAATTGCTCACTGGATTTGGGGCGGCGGTTGGTTGGCCGAACATGGAAAGCAGGATTTCGCGGGTTCGACGGTGGTTCACTTAACAGGTGCGATGGCGGCACTTGCAGCAACGATCATATTGAAACCGCGTATCGGAAAATATAATAAAGATGGTTCATCTAATGAGATTGCCGGACACAACCAAGTGTTTACAGCGTTGGGTGTCTTGATTCTTTGGGTAGGTTGGTTCGGATTTAATGCAGGAAGTACATTTGGTGTAGCGGATGCTTTCTTTGGTTATGTTGCTTTAAACACTCAATTGGCAGCTGGAGCAGGAGCTGTCGGTGCGATGCTGATGGTATGGGCGGTAACAGGAAAAGCCGATGTGCCAACCACATTGAATGGAGCGCTCGCTGGACTTGTTGCTATTACCGCTTCTTGTGCTTTTGTAGAACCGTGGGCTGCTGTTGTGATTGGTCTTGTAGGCGGAGCCTTCGTATTCTTCAGTATGAGATTTTTTGATAAGAGAAGAATTGACGATCCGATTTTTGCCCTTTCCGTTCACGGAACCGTTGGTGTATGGGGGACGCTTTCTAATGGGCTGTTTGCAACACCGGAATTGGCTACCGTTGGACGTCCGGGGTTATTTTACGGTGGAGGTTTTGAACAGCTAGGAGTTCAAATTTTAGGTGTTGTGAGCTGTGGTCTCTATGCATTTATTGTTTCCTACATCATTTTGAAGGTTATGGATAAAGCAATGGGAGGCCTTCGTGTTACAGAAGAAGAGGAAATTATGGGTCTTGACTTGAGTGAACACGGTGGATACGGATACCCTGAGAATCTATCTCCTCCTAATTCCAAGTCTGGAGCATAAACATGAATAAAAGGAATGGATACTAGTGTTTAATACGTATGAAAAGATTAAGGAGTGGCGGGAAAA
>NZ_JRNX01000012.1 GCF_000786645.1 Halobacillus sp. BBL2006 | reverse complement strand
CCCGCCGCTACAATGCCGATCACGCGGGAGTTGGCGATAGCTTCCGATTCACCCAAGTCCATAGCCCAGCTCCCGAACTCTAAAGAGCTTGTATCGTAAGTAATCCCTGTATACGTACCAATAATGCCGAACAGACCGAAAAAACCGATCGCCATCACTTGCTGCTCTCGATTCAAGGTCTTACGGTCGATCAATTCACGGAAGAAGCGAAATCTTGTGATGATGAAAGCGACCGTCACGATGATTCCTAGCCGCTCCAACATAGGGAGAAATAATTCGAACATGTTTCTCGTCCTTTCCCCGATCTATTTATTTCTATTGTAGCATGCTTGAAAACGTTTCATACAAATGGAATAATCTAACGTAAATGATAGGAGCGAGGTGTCCTTTATGAAGTTAGCTATTGTACAAATGGATATTGCTTTCGGAGATCCGGAAGCGAATCGATCCAACGCAAAAAAGCATATTGAGAAAGCCGCTAAAAAAGACAGTGAATTCATCTTACTTCCGGAGTTATGGACAACCGGTTATGATCTCAGCCGATTTGAAGAAATCGCCGAAACATTGGAAGGACCCACGCATCAAATGCTGCAAGACCTGGCAAAAAAATGGCAAGTCTCAATCGCTGGGTCTGTAGCTGAGCGAGAAGGCAGCCAGTTTTATAACACCTTCGTAGCTTATAACAAGAATGGCGAACGGATCTTGAACTATCGGAAAGCCCACCTCTTCCGTCTGATGAATGAAGAGAAATTTCTTCACTCAGGCAACACAAAAGGGAACTTTAATCTCGAAGGGGTACAAGCAGCTGGTGTCATATGCTATGACATCCGCTTTCCTGAATGGATGCGCACGCACATGCTGGACGGATCTAAAGCCTTGTTTGTCGTTGCAGAATGGCCCAAACCACGCGTAGACCATTGGCGAACCCTGTTGATCAGCCGTGCGATTGAAAACCAGTGCTTTGTCATCGCCTGCAACAGAATCGGATCAGATCCTGACAACACATTTGGAGGCCATTCGATCATCGTGGACCCATGGGGAACGATCGTTGCCGAAGCAGGTGGACATGAGGAGATCCTCTACGGCGAAGTTGATTTTGAGGATGTGGAGGCCATAAGAAAACAAATCCCCATTTTTCAAGATCGACGTCCTGGCTTGTATGAATAAGCAAAACCCTTCAGATTTCACTCTGAAGGGTTTTTTGTATAAGCATTTTCTTGATAAAAATAATTCGGTGTATCCATACGATTATTATAAGAAGAGTGGAAAATATGAGTTGAAGCCGGTGAAACTGGAGGAATCAGCCATGTCCAATCTCCTGTCGCCTCGCGACCACATTTCTGCTCTTTATTTTCAAACAGCTGGAATTGCTGAGCAGCTGAATGATGATCGACGATATTCACCTTATCTGTTTTATAAGAATGAATAACCGCCTGGTTCAACTCAATCAGAGCCCGGTCCTTCCAAAGCGAGCTATTTCGCTTTGTGTTCAGTCCCATTGCTTCTGCGACTGTCGGTAACAGGTTGTAACGAAACTCATCGGCAAGGTTTCTGGCACCAATTTCCGTTTCCATATACCAGCCGTTGAACGGAGCAGCTGTATAGTGAAGACCTCCAATTTCAAGTTGCATATCGGAAATGATCGGTACGGCATACCACTTCAATTCGAGATCCTCAAACCAGCTATAGTCAGGGTGCTTTAATGGAACCTCAAGAATTTTGTCTTTCGGGATATCAAACATCTGAGGCTCGTTACCATCAACCTCTATCACGATCGGTAGAATATCAAAGGATCCTCCACCTCCCTGCCAGCCGAGATCCTGACATTTCTTCGTGAATTCTACAGAGGCAGGGTCTCCGATAACACCATATTCTGTTTGATAACCCGCGTAACGCAGCAGCTGGTGATTCCATAAACGAATTTCTTGACTCAACCGCTTCGGTCTGAAAATGGAAATTGTAGCACGGATGCGTCCGTCATTCGTCGCATAATCGATATGGTCAAAGAGAGCATCTCGGATGTCCTCTTCTTTATCCAATTCTCTATGGTCGAACACTTTTAAGCTATTCCAGAATAAGCGGCCGATACACCGGTTGCTATTACGCCACGCTACTTTTGCCCCATATTCCAGTTCTTCAAACGTATGGTCATAAGTTCCTCTATTTTGAATCGACTGATGAATGTCAGCCAATCTTTCTTCAACACCTGACTTTTCAAGCTCTTCATAACATTGACGGATAAACAATTCAGCATCTTGATATAGTTCTTTACTCAAAGCAATAAAGCCTCCTGTATCTTCTATCCTCCTTCCATCCTACCATAAACCGGCTTATACATTCTGAGATTTATTCTGCACGCCGTGCCGCCTGTTGGATAGGGTCCCATACGCTATTATAAGGAGGCGCGTAAGCAAGGTCCAGATCCGCCAGCTCATCGACAGTCATTTCGTGATAAAGAGCAGTTGCGAGCACATCCAAGCGTTTGTCCGTCCCCTGCTTGCCTATGATTTGTCCACCGAGGAGTTTTCTAGAATCCTCATGATAAAGCAGTTTCACTGTCAAAGGATCCTCTTTTGAATAATAACCAGCTGCATGCGTAGACTCAATCAAGATTTTACGAAACGGGAGATGCTCCTGTTCGGCTTCTTTTTCCGAAATACCGGTCCTGGCAAGGGTCAAATCAAAAAATTTTAAGATTGATGTCCCTACAATACCTTGAAAGACTTTTCTCTTTCCAATGATATTCAATCCAGCAGCTCTCCCTTGTTTATTTGCATGGGTACCTAAAGGAACATAATCTGACCTTTGTTTTACCCGATGAAACTGTGTAGCACAGTCTCCCGCCGCATAAATGTGCATGATGCTCGTTTCCATGAAAGCATTCACTTCAATCGCATCTTTGATTCCTTTTGCTATTCCGGTGCCTTCAAGGAAAGCGGTGTTCGGTGTCACACCTACAGCCACCAAGACAAAGTCAGAATCGTATTCTCCTTTATCTGTGACTATCGTTTGAACACGATCTTGCCCCTTGAATTCTTCGACCGATTCACCCAAGTTAAATTGTATTCCATGATTCTCGGCTTCTTCATGAATAAGTCTGCCCATGTCTTCATCAAAAATTTTGGCTAATTGTTTTCCCCGATCTATGATTCTTACATTCTTGCCAATTTCCACTAAGCTCTCCGCCATCTCGAGTCCGATGTAGCCCCCACCAATAATTGTGACATTCTGAATATCATGAGATAGATCATCCATAATGGCTTGCACATCAGGGATCGTTTTTAACGAGAAAATCCCTTTTAAATCCCGTCCATCCCATGGAGGAAGAATAGGATCAGCACCTGTAGCAATCAGCAACCGATTATACTTCTGTTCAAACTCTTCTCCTGTTCGATGATTCATTCCATATACAATTTTATGGTCACAATCGACCTTCGTCACTTCATGAAGTGTACGAACATCGATGCCATACTTATTTTGAAAAGTCTCAGGGGTTCTAGCGACTAAGTCTTCTGTTGACTCGACATCTCCACTGACCACATATGGAAGTCCACACTGTCCATAAGAGGTGATCTCTCCACGTTCGATGGTGATGATCTCGTGTCCCTCGCTATTTCTAACGATTTGCATGGCTGCACTCATCCCTGCAGCATCTCCCCCAATGATAACGATTTTCATCCTAAACCACTCCTTCCAATTGACCTTCTCTTCATTTTTACCCCAAAAATCTCTTGGTGAAATCTTTGATTCTTACTTTGTGAAAGAATGATTGTTCCGTAACCCCCGTTTATCAAACCCGAGCCGCTTCTCATAGTTCCATTCTTCTAGGTGACTGACCCCTGAGGATTGTCTTGTATCTTTCCTTCATTGTTCCCTAACCTCAATAGAAAATGTTACACTAGCGATACTATACATTGTTAGACTTTTCTAAAAATAGTAAAGGTGGAATTCGATGAAGCAATTCACTCCATCAGACGCCGTCCAACGACTGCCTGATCAATTTTTCGCAGAGCTGGTGAAAAAATTAAATGCACACCTGGCTCAAGGCCACGATGCCTTAAACTTAGGTCAAGGAAACCCGGACCAACCCACTCCCGCACATATTGTGAGGTCGCTGCAATCAGCAGCGGAGAACCCTGTCTATCATAAGTACCCACCCTTCCAGGGCTTTGACTTTTTGAAAAAAGCCATAGCCTCTTTCTATAAGAACGAATACGACGTAGATTTGGATGCTGAATCAGAAGTAGCTATTCTTCCGGGCAGCAAAACTGGACTTGTTCAAGTCAGCCAATGCTTCTTGAATCCTGGTGATGTAGCACTGATGCCGGATCCAGGCTATCCAGATTATTGGTCTGGGGTCTCGATTGCCAATGCCAAGATGGAACCGATGCCGCTTCTTGAGGAAAACGACTTCCTCCCTGATTTTGACGCCATCGACCAGGATACATTGGACAAAGCAAAGCTGATGTTTCTCAATTATCCCAATAATCCTACAGGAGCCACAGCCAATCGAGACTTTTTTGAGAAGACGATCGAACTCGCGGAGGAAAAAGATGTTTGTGTCGTACATGACTTCGCGTATGGCGCCATCGGCTTTGACGGGCAGAAACCTTTAAGCTTTATGCAGGTTCCAGGGGCGAAGGAAGTCGGGATTGAAATTTATACGATGTCAAAGACTTATAACATGGCAGGATGGCGAGTGGCTTTTGCGGTTGGAAATCCCAGCGTAATAAAAGCTCTCGAAGACATCCAGGATCACTATTTCTGCAGTATATTCGGGGCTTTGCAAGAAGCATCGGCGACAGCATTGACTCATTCTCAGAAAGATGTCAGAAAACTGAATAAAACCTATGAAGCTAGACGAGATTTGCTCGTTGGAGGCTTAGAAAAAGCAGGATATGAGGTCAAACCTTGTAAGGGGTCCTTTTTCGTTTGGTTAAAAGTGCCGGAAGGATATAATTCACAAAGTTTTGCTGATGCTCTATTAGAAGACGTGGGTTTGTTCGTAGCTCCAGGGATCGGATTTGGAGAACATGGAGAAGGTTATGTACGAATCGGTCTAAACAATTCCGAAGAAACGCTAACAGATGCTGTGGAACGATTTCAGCGGTTTGCAAATTAGAAACTAAAAAGCTGCCTCCTTCGATATGATGGAGACAGCTTTTACTATTCCAACTGATTGTTGAGGTTTCTTATTCCATAAAAGTTCCCTTATCCTGAAAATCCTGAAGACTTGAAACTGAGATTTTTGGTCCGTATTGGTTGAAAAGTGAGGGAGGGAAAGGAAAACAGCTCGTTTTCCGCGGGCAGATGTCGAGCCTCCTCGGACTTCGTCCTCCGGGTTCTCGTCTAGTCTGTATATCCCGCAGGAGTCTCCCTGTTTGATTTATGGCTAACGGACCTTCACAATGAATTGTCAGCGCTCATAGTGAAATTTAATACAAACGCTGTGGTATCAACACTCAATGAGGGTGTCTTCAATATAAGATTTCTGTTCCGTCCCTCACTTTTGGAAAGGTATTCGGGGAAATGGCAAGACTCCTGTGGGATCGGAGGACAGGGTGAGACCCCGGAAGGCGCAGCCTGAGGAGGCTCAGCGTTCGCCCACGGAAAGCGAGCTATTTCACCGACCACCTTCTCCGCATACTGACAACGCAACAGACAAACCTCTCGAAATCGAGTCTTCCACAATCCTGCACGAATGTTGATTAATCTTCATTAACTATTCATCAATGTCGTATAGTAGATTGGTTTCGGTTAAATTAAAACGGAAATTCACGGTAACCGTTCATGACACCGATCCATTTCACAGTAGTAAACTTATCAATCGCCCATTCACCGCCGAAACGGCCGATTCCAGACTCTTTCTCACCACCAAAAGCAACATGTGCTTCATCATTAACAGACTGATCATTAATATGGATCATGCCCGTTTCAACACGTTTTGCCACTTCCACTCCGCGATGGACGTTATCTGTAAATACAGAACCGCTTAGTCCATAAGGGGAGCCATTCGCTACTTCAATCGCTTCCTCTTCACTCGAAACTTTGATCACAGATGCTACAGGACCGAAGACCTCATTATGAGCAATTGGCATATCATTCGATACATCCGTTACCACGGTAGGCTGAAATACATTGCCTTCAGATTCACCGCCTGTGAGCACTGTTGCGCCTTGTTCAAGGCTCTTACTCAAATCTTCTTGTATTCGTTCAACTGCATCGTTGTTGATCAACGGTCCAACTACCGTATCTTGTTCAGAAGGGTCACCTGCTTTAAGGTTTTCTACCTTCTCTTTGAAAGCTTGGACAAATTCATCATAGACCGATTCGTGCACGATGATCCGGTTCAACGACATACAGATCTGCCCCTGGTGTAGAAACTTACCGAAGGCAGCGGCTTGTACAGCTTTTTCAACATTAGCATCATCCAATACAATCATCGCATTATTCCCGCCTAGTTCGAGAGCCGTTTCTTTAATGTGCTTGCCGGCTAATTCTCCAATATGACTGCCCACCTCTGTTGACCCAGTGAAAGAAATCAACTTCGGTGTCTCGTGAGTCACAAAAGCGTCTCCGATTTCAGATCCACGGCCAACGACGACATTAATTACCCCTTTAGGAAAACCTGCCTCTTCAAATAAATCTGCAATAAGAAGTCCAGAGGTTACAGGAGCGTCAGATGCCGGTTTCACGACGACCGTATTTCCTGTCGCAATCGCTGGCGCAATGGATCTCATCGCTAAATGGAAAGGGAAATTCCATGGACCGATCACACCAAACACCCCTTTTGGTGAGCGATAGACGCGATTTTCTTTTCCTGGTGTATTAGATGGAAGA
This sequence comes from Halobacillus sp. BBL2006, assembly GCF_000786645.1. Taxonomy (GTDB): domain Bacteria; phylum Bacillota; class Bacilli; order Bacillales; family Halobacillaceae; genus Halobacillus. The sequence goes on along the minus strand of NZ_JRNX01000012.1, from coordinate 8,530 downwards.
ATTTTACCGCTCATTCTCGTAGGGAAGGATGCTGATTCTCGGATAATTCCAACAGCAGCTTGATACTCTACTTCCGCTTTTACGAGCGTACTGCCTGCTTCCTTTACAAGCCAGTCGACTATCTCATCTTTCCGTTCACGCACGACGTTCAGCAGCTCCTCAAAATAAGATTGTACCTTTCCAGGCGTCAGCTGCATCCATTCTTTCTGGGCTTGTTCAGCTGCAAGATAAGCCTCATTGAGGTCATCTGTATTCGCAGAAGGTATTGTTGCGATCGGCTGTCTTGTATATGGATTCACATTTTCTACATTTTTATCACTTGAACCTGGTTTCCATTCACCATTGATATACTGCTTCGTAAATGTTTTTGGACTCATGTTTGTTCCCTCCATTTGAAGTTCGTCACACTTAGCTATTTTCCACCTGTAACTTTCGGTCAAACGTAAAGGAGAATATTGCAGAGCATGAGTCTTACACTTTCATCAGCATATCTACATGGGGGATGCCATCCTCTAGATAGACCTCAGAAACTTCTTCAAATCCGAATGAACCATAAAAATGACGCAAGTGTTCTTGCCCATGAAGCCATATATGGTCAACCTTCAACTCGTGCTTCAATACATGGATGGCCCGGTCCATAATTTGCTTGGCATACCCACGCCCACGTTTTTCTTTCACAACGAGGACACGTCCAATAGCGTGATGATCCTCCGCCCTCTCAGGAGGTACAATACGGCAGTACGCCATAATTTCCTCGTTTTCCTCGATCCAAATATGTAGGCATTCTTCATCCCTTCCATCGATTTCTGGATAAGGACATTCCTGTTCAACAACAAATATAGAGACCCTTACTTGCAAAATCGTGTAGAGTTCTTTTTTGGTTAGCTCATCATATGTTTTTTGCATCCATTTCATTTATATATACCCATCCTTTATCTATAAATTACTGTTACTATACCCGAACACGAAATAGGTCGCCAATGTTTTATTTTATAAAAATAATAATTGCCGTTTGAACAAGATTTTTAATGGGAAAAACAACTCTACAATCAAACTGAAGGAGAATTACCGATGTTGATGGATTTGTTACCTGTTTCATTAAAAAAATACTTTCAGATGTCTAAACGACAGCGCAAAAATGAAATGCAATCAACCATATGGTATATGCCGATCTTTTACATATCCATGTCTATTGTGTCCGTAGCCATTACACTATTTTTAGACCTTGTCGTTGAATTGGACCAATATACGTTTGAACTATTTCGGATTAGCGGCGATATTACCCGCATGCTTGTTAGTACACTCATCGGTGGAATCTTGACACTAAGCGCCTTCACTGTCAACTCATTGCTTGTTGTGCTGACAACCTTCAGCGGACAGTTTTCACCCAGGATGCTGTTAAATTTCGTTTCCGATCGCAGAACTCAGCATGCGCTTGGAATTTTTAATGGGAACTTCGTCTACGTCCTGGTCGTTTTTCTATTTATCGGCAACGAATCGCGTGAGGCGTATGTAGCCGTACCGATCATTACGGTTCTTCTCGCGTTCGTTTCAGCCCTTACGTTTATTTATTTCATTAACCATGCAACGACTTGGATGCAGGTCCATAACATCACATACACAATGAAAAGGTCTTCAGAAAAGATCATCAATCAGACCTTAAAAAAAGAGTTGGAAGCTTACCGAGTCGAAGAACCCGGAGATTTGATGGATGAAGAACGGGAGAATGAGAGAAGCATTGGCTCGATTAAATCCGGGTACCTGCAAATTGTGAATTACAGAAGCATGATCGAAGAAGCAAGAAAGGACAATATTATCGTCAAATTTCATTCTCAAGTTGGTGACTATATCCTGAAAGGTAATCAGTTGCTCAGCTATTGGGGGCCAGGGGCGGAACAGATCGATGAAAGTAAGTATTGCCGCATGGTTGAAATCGGTCATAAGGAAACCGAACTTCAGGATATCCAGATGGGAATGCATAAATTAGCTGAAATTGCCATAAAAGCTTTAGGAAATAACGACCCTAAGACCGCTACCGATACCATTCATCGAATGTCGGAGCTTATGCTTACTGTTGAGGATTACATTACCTTCACGCCTTACCTGAAGGATAATGATGAGCAAGTAAGAGTCATTTTATTGTCGGAGTCTTTCGAATACTATATATATCGAGGCTTTGGATACATCCGACACTATGCAAGAGATAATCATCTTATCATTACAGAGCTAATCTCTGGACTTGCCATGGTTGCTGAATCCATTGATGCCTCCAAGCATGATAGAATATGGGAATTTGCATGTAATACGTTAGATCATATTGAGCAAGAGATCATCTATAATTTAGATAAAGTATTCTTACTGGATGCTGTGAAAAAATTAGCCCTGTTAACGAATCATGAATTTGATTATGACGCTATAGAACGCCGCTTCTATCCTGAAAAAATTTAAGCTCCAGGCTCATCGCCTGGAGCTTTCCTTATTTGGTTTCCCATTCTTCTAGACGTTCCAGCACTTTATATTTTTGAATGTTAAAGGACTGCCATGAATTCCATTGATTAATAGGTGAACTTAACAACCGTTGCTTCCGTTCTTTCAAGACTTCTTCAAGGTTTGGATATTCCGGAGCCTTTTCATAAAGGTTAAGTAACCCGTCGACACCCGTATAGGATAAAGAACTTAAGTAGTACACGTCGATCTTCTCAGTTTCCTCAAACCGTTCCAAGTTCTGTTGGACAGTCCACTTCTCTACATTGATCGCATTCAACCCTGTATAAAATAATAAACCTGTTAGAATGTAGAAATGGATTAAAGGGAGTTGTTCCACCCAGACTTTAATTAACGTATAAGTAAAGATGACGAACAAAAAGACCATAAATACATGAGGCAGTACGCGATCCATCGTATAACCATACTGCTGTTCATACAGTGTCAATCGCTGAAAAGCTGAAACGAGCAGCACACCACTGAACACGATAAGAAGCGAATACATACTTTTCAATACTACTTTGATGACGCGGGATTGAGGTTTATTCAAACTCAACATAAGAACAAGAGTAGTTAAGTTTACAAGAGTAACGAGAAGCAGTTCAAAAAAACCTCTTCTCGCGTACTCCGCATAACTCATCCCCCCCTGGAGCTCTCCGCCGAAAAAGTAAGTAAACTGTACGATAGTAAAGACAAAGTAAACAAGGTTCAACAAGATCAGAACCGGAATAGAAACAATTCCATCATATTTCGATTTCTTCGTTTCCCTGCTGCTCTCTTCTTTTTGTCCACGCTCTCTAGGAAGAATTTGAAAAACTCCGAAGAATAACATCCCCAGCATTATAGATAGAATTGCCCTTATAAAAAATTCATTAATATTCATGTTCATGAACCATGAAGGGATATCCCCCAGCAATTCTTGGAAAGCCTGATCTGCCTGCATCAGTAATCCTACGATGAAAATAATTAATGGAACCCCTATTAGTAAACCAAGCATTAATTTCTTTATCACATCGGATTTATTTTCGTCGACACCTTTGAACAATCGGTTGTATATCGCTTTTGTAAAGGCAGCATTATACGTAATCGATTCGAACACCGTATGAACCATCCGCTTTATAAACATCGGGGTGTGCCAACGGATTGATGTCGGCTTCGTAATCAAAACGATGTGTGCAACGACTAATGTTGGGATAACGAGAATATTAAGCGCTTGAAATAAAGCATTATCATATAGCGTATATTGAGCTGCCAATACCCAAATAACGCCCATAAGCAGCATGCCCATACGTCTCTTTCGGAATTGGAAGTGTCTGAACCGAATAAAGAAGATGGTATAAAAGCCTACCAAAAATACTAAAAAGCTCACTCCGATGGGTGTATGGAAAAACGACAGCTCAGCCAACACCCCCAGCACTAGACAGATTGTTAAAAATAGAAGATCTTTCCCACTGATCAATGGATGCATATCCATCCCTCCCTTTACCTAGTAATGCTTTGATCATAGAAATTCTATGTATATAATTAAAAAAGATTACCAATCCTCCTTAAACAGACATTCTCCTTCCCCACCGATAGCCAAACCAGGACATCGGGTACAATAAAATAGTGCCGACGACACACGTTAAAATAAATTCTCTCGTGATTAAAGGGGCAAACCAGTGATGAGGAATAATGTTAAAAACCGTCAGCATCATTAAAATTAGATTCGGAACCACTCCAACCATAAACGTCCTCTTTAATAATCCAAGCCCTTTCGTACCAAAGGTTTTACCAATTTCATACCCTAACAATCCCCAAAAAAGAAGGTACATGACTACAATCACCATAGGGATAGAAGTTAATGTTCTCCATGTCCATTGCAGCCACCCCCACTCAAACAGGTGATAACCTAGAGTCAGAACAGAGCCTCCTAAAAAAAGAACGATATTACAGCAAACGAAAAGCAACTGAAGACGGTTCTGAGTAATTGTGGCTTCTTCTTTCCATATTCCTGCAAGATTTCGAGGATCGCCTAAAGTGTCTACGAGCATCGCATAAGAGAGAGGGCCATCATGTTCCTCATTTAAATCATAGACATGGCCCTCATATTCATCCAAAATCTCTGCTTTATCAGGATGAAAAGATAGCTCTTCAGCCAGCTTCTCCAAAAATTGATTTTTACCTGATTCAGCCATCAGGACTCATTTTTCCCAATCAGATTATTCATCACTTGGACGTATCGATGCCATTCACTCGTGCGTTCCTTCAGAATTTTTTGTCCCTCGGAGGTTATTTTATAATATTTCCTGGCTGGCCCCTTTTCGCGCTCTTGCCAATAAAAACTGATGTACCCTTGTTTTTCTAATTTATGAAGCGCTGGATAAAGCGTCCCTTCTTTGACCTGAAAATTATGGTCACTTCTTCGATCCATCTCTTTGACTAGCTCATAGCCATACATGTCGCGATCATCGAGAAGCTGCAAAACTAACAATGAGGTACTTCCTTTCACTAACTCACGGTTAAACATGATTTCACCTACCTAGAATATTAAGGTATGTTTAGCATACATAATTATTCTAGGTATGTAAAGGATAAAAATGCCTCTAGGCTTTACTTCGTATTAAAAGGGGTATGGGAAAAGGAATTCAGTATTAATTGACAAACCGATGTAATATTCCATAAAATAATATATGAGCATATGTTCATATATTAGCGAAGGGGAGGTTCAGAAATGGGGCATCATCACCACCATCATCATACAGACTCATCGACAGGGAAAATCAAAGTTGCATTCTTTTTGAACTTCGGATTCACGATTATCGAAATCATTGGTGGAATACTTACAAATAGTATGGCGATCTTGTCTGATGCTTTGCATGATTTAGGAGACTCTCTCTCATTAGGGCTTGCCTGGTTTTTACAGAATTTCTCAAAGAAGGATCAGTCGAGTGATTTTTCCTTCGGATACAAACGCTTCTCTCTCTTAGCTGCACTAATCAATAGTGTTGTGCTGATTGTCGGGTCGACGTTCATCTTGTTTGAAGCTGTACCGCGCTTGCTTCATCCCGAAAGTCCTAACACTACAGGGATGATGCTTCTTGCCATCTTAGGGATCTTAGTTAATGGTGCAGCCGTCATTCGCTTACAAGGTGGAGAGTCGATGAATCAAAAAGTGATGACATGGCACTTGCTGGAGGACGTTCTCGGTTGGGTTGCCGTTCTCATCGTAAGTATCGTTATGACATTCGCGGATCTGCCTATTTTAGATCCGATCGCTTCAATCGGAATAACCTTATACATTTTATATAATGTAGTGTTGAATTTTATTCAGACGATGCGCTTATTTTTAGAAGGTGTTCCTAAAAACATCAATCTGGAAGATATCATTAATAAAATCAACAAAATTGAGCATGTACGATCAACTCATCATACCCATTTATGGTCTATGGACGGAGAGAATCATGCGTTTTCAACCCACGTCGTTGTTCCGGCTGACGCCAACAAAGAAGACGTGTGCAGTGTGAAGGATCAAATTAAAAACGTCATTCATGAGATTCATCTGGAACATGTGACAATAGAAGTCGAATACGAGGATGAACCTTGCTCCATTACAGATGATCACAACGAGCCATAAGAGAAGGCACTTTTATTTTGACCAAGACATTTAATAATGATAAAAAAGTGACTAGCATAGCACTAGTCACTTTTTTTCTATAGTTCCAACGTTTCTGGTGTATCCGCATCTGCGTTCATCAGGCGGATGGCTTCTGGATAGATTTCAAGTACAATGTATTCAGGATCGCCTTTACCTGAGAACCATCGACCCATACGTTCCGTCCACAGCCAGTCTTTAATTTTCTGGTCATCACGAATTTTCGCCTGGCCTTCGACTTCCAAGTAACTATCTCCATACCCTTCTCCTTCATAACCGATCAAAATATGAACTTGAGGATTTTCATCAATTTCTTCCGCTTTATGCGTTTCCCTATTCGTTGGTGTGTAAAAGGTAAACTCATCGTCATTGCTGAATGTCATGTAACGCGTATGTGGTTTATTCCCTTTCACTGTTGCTAGTGTACCGACTTTATGTTGATCCATGATATTATAGATATTTTTCCTTAGTTCTTCTTGATTCATGATCATTCCCCTTTCATTCATGTTAGTTTCAGTCTTCCCTCGTCATTGTAAAATATAAACATTTAAATGTTCTGATTGGGCTTCTGATCCAGTAAGCCCTAGTATTGCTGGAAAACAAACGTGTGCCTTGTTCTCATCGAGGGTATGATAATGTTATGAGCGCACTTCTACACCATAAATCTTCACCAACCAGGCTGTTTTATATTAGAATGAGAATAGCCATTTTCAGGAGGAACGTTCATGACTTCAAGATTTTTCATAAAGAACAAAAAGTTATTGTCTATTGTAATAACTTCCCTTTTATTAGGGTTAGCCATTTTCTTCGTCCAATCGAAACCAACCCGATCTGAAAATTCCTCAGAACTGATCCCCACTATCTTCGTCCATGGATTTAAAGGGGGACCGATGAGTTTCGGAAATATGATCGATCGATTTCAAGATTCGAATTGGGGCTCAAAGCGGATGATCGTCTATGTACGTTCCGATGGAAAGGTATCGGTTAGAGGCGGCATTCCTCACAATATGAACCCTTTGATCCAAGTGTTATTTGAGGACGACCGAGCAAGCATTGAGGATCAAACTGTCTGGATGCAACGGGTAATGTCGACACTATATGAGAAGCACGGAATCAAAAAAGCTAACCTGGTCGGACACTCAATGGGCGGCTTAGCGTCTGCCAGTTTTCTCATGGAAAACCAAAAAGAAGGGTACCCGACGATTCATAAATTAGCTGTCATCGCCAGTCCTTTTGAAGGGATTAGTAAAGAGGAGTACTTCAAGAATAATAGTGGTCCCGCTACTTTAGATTTACGGCCGGGATCTGCGGCTTTGCAAAAACTATTCGATCATAACGACGATTTCGACCAAGAGGTGGAAGTCCTTGCTATCGCAGGCGTGATCAACCCGCAGGCTCCAGAGAAAGAGCAATGGGACGGCCTTGTCCACACGTCCAGTGTTCAGAGTTTAAGTAAAATCGTTCCATTCGGTAAATACAAAGAGCATATGGTATATGGAAAAGCTGCGACCCATTCAGGTTTACATGAACACCCAGAAGTGGATCAGCTGCTAGGAGAATTTCTTTGGAATATTCAAAGTCCATAAAAAAACAGGGCCCTGATCAGGGTCCTGTTTCATTTACGATGGAAAATCTCAAAGAAATCTAATAACGCCTGAAAAATTGCTACAGATTGAAACGAAAGTAAACTTAAAGCTGTTATTGAGAAGAAACCAATAAAGACAAACCTCATTGACAATAGCGCATGCACCCAAGCCATTACAATCCCTCCCCATTGGTTCACTGTATGAGTGATTAAAAATAATCATACGCCGTTTTTTCCAAAAGGCAAGTACTTTTTATCGAAATACTATTTTTGGAAGGCGAACACCCACATGAATGTAAGTGCCTGCTTCAGATCATCAGGAAGATGATCAATTTCACCAATATCTACATCTCTTTTGTAAACTCCATGACCGTCAACTACGGCCCAGCCTGTTTCTTCAGCCATTTTCTCCAATTCCCATGGCATCATCGTATTACAGATTACTTCGTCACCAAACAGCCGTCTGTAACTGTTGACCCTCGGCATAGCAGTGGGACCCAATATACCGATACAAAGTTTCCCACCAGGTTTCAAAACCCGCTTCATTTCTTCCAATCCATCAAAAGGAACTTCCGTCCATTCCAGCGAATTAACAGCCATAAGGCCATCAAATGATTCATCTTGAAATGGAAGCTTCGTAAGATCACCCTGAACAAAAGAGAGCCCCTCTGTTTCTAAGCGATCATTCGCTCGATTGATCATGTCCTCTGACAGATCCAGTCCTGTTACACGGTATCCTTCTTTAAATAATTTATAGGAGCCATAACCGTCTCCACAGCCAAGGTCCGCTATATGAGCCCCCTTATTTATTTGTTTTTTGATAAAGG
>NZ_JRNX01000119.1 GCF_000786645.1 Halobacillus sp. BBL2006 | reverse complement strand
TGCCTGCCACACTCTTTTGTTTATAGGTGACATCTAAGGCCCGTTGAATTTCATTAATCCTTGTTGAAGTTAACTCTTTTCGCTGTTGATGCCCGCTAAGTTCGTTGACCGATAACAAGATTGTATAGCTGGAACTTCCATTAGGGATCAAGACATGTTCGTGTTCCTTAGGAAAATGCCTTTTAATTAACCGCTCCACTGCTCGTCTGTACCGCTGTAAGTTCACTTCTTCTTTCACATCGACATCCGAATTTCCAATTCTTTTATACCAATATTCTTGGAACCCGCTCATTTCTAAGAGAACCGCAACCCTTGGCTTATATATATTAATCCCAAACATCCAGCCTCTTGTAGCAAAAAGTTTTTCATCTTCAAAGCGATTATTAATCCACTCATTAACGAACGTTTCCCTGGCCTGATTTTCTAACTCGACCTGTTCGTCTAAGTAAGCTTCTTTAATCAGAATTTCAGTCATTCGCTGTAATAGAGCTCCCAACTGGTTAACTTCATCAGGATCACCAGTGATACCAATCACACCGACAACCTGGTCGTGAAGTCTCACAGGTAAATTAATGCCGGGCTTAGCACCCAGGTAAGTTTGATTCGAAGAAATGACCACTTTCTGTTCCGTTCGCAATACCTCTGCTGCTCCCTCATGAAAATCCCCAATCCGCTGATGATCTAAACTCGCAATGATTTTGGATTCTTCATCCATAAAGTTGATGTTCTTATTCATAATGGATTCTGTTTCGTTCACAATCGACTGTGCGACTTCTTTAGGTATCAGCATAGTTAACGACACTCCATTTTCTCATGATATCGATAGTAACATTGTACAGGAGTTTTATATTTTAGCTAGACAAATAGAATTCTATAGCAAAGTCCATTCCTCTTACCCGTTACGGGGAAAGTGAAGATGTTGCCAAGCTAGTATTATTTCTAGCAACTGATGATAGTAAGTTCATTACTGACAGCTTAAGGGAACCAAGTGGCAACCTGCTCATTCACTCATCTTCTTCACGCGATAATATACTATCCAGAACTAGAAAATGAACCTCCAAATTCGCGGAGATTCCTTTTTTTAACAAAATCATTTGTCATTCAATCAATAACTCTAACAACAAAACCGCCTGCCTCCACTTTCTTCTTTTCTCCCTCAACATCCACAAGATAAACTCCAACTTCATCGGTGGGCACAATAGAGTTGATCGTTTGATTCTTTTCACCAAAATAAAGTTTGATTTCGTGTTCATCCTCTGGGTCAATGCCCTCCAAATTCGTGGTGACTTCTTTTATGCTCTCATTAGACAAGTTAGAGGATCCCGGTTCAGGTGTGGAGACTCCTAGACCTTGGTTGTAAATCCCTTGCAACAATTTAATGACTTCCGCAAAACCAAAAAAGAGTATACCTGAAATAAATCCACTTGCTAACGCGCTCAGTCCAAATACCGGCGGCAGACTAGGAGACGCACTAGCTAAGCCGTCATTTCCAAACATAACTAAACTAGAAACCACACCAAATAGAACAGAGACAACACCACAAAAACTTAATACATCAGCTATTTTGTTATTTGACACGATTCATCCTCCACACTCAACAATGTTTATTTGGAAATATAGTATGTTGGGGATGACCTGGCTATGTTAATAATATAAGCTTCTTACTCCCACTAATTTTAGCGAAAAATAAAATTTTGGAATCAACTCCTTCACTTTTAAATATAAAAAATAAGTGAAGGGAGGAATCCTAAAGATGAGATGGAGCATTATAATCATCTTCGTTTGCACCATGCTTTCAGCCTGTTCTCCCGCAAACGGAGAGGATATTAGAAGGGAAAACGAAAAAGTTAAAACGAACTTTATGAACGAGGTTACAAATCAACTGAATCAAGGAGAACTCTCGAATTACGTTTCTACTGGACTAGAGGTTGACGATGTTGAAAGCATTCTACGAGGTGATACGACGCATTATGGTTTTAAACTGACAGGGAAGTTAAATAAAGAATTTGAGTCACTGACGGAAAGAGAACAGTACGAGATCTTAAAAGAATTCGATTCTAAATCATTTACAAAAACATTTGATGATGAGCAGATTGACTACTCTTGTGAAATGGATTCGATCACGCTCTCTACCCCTTCAGATACTTTTAAAGTTTCAAGAGCCACATCTTTTATTATTCAGAAAAATAATCTGTACTTCAGCCCAACTCCGACTGTTACGGCTTACAAAATTTTAGACCAGGTGGACGATTCAGAAATTTACAGCTATATGAAAGACCAATATGATAAACTCACCAATTTCGGAGAGAATTATGATCCGAAATACCATGACTTGCTTGTTGCGGAAAAGGCGGCTGTTAAGTTCAGCATTACAGCGGAAGAAGCTGCTGAAATCTATATAAACTATCAAATAAGACAAAAATGATAAACTTGGCACCCGCCAAGTTTATTTCTTTTAGAAGGTAAGATGTGTTCGTTGATTTCATCTCAACTTTGAGCGATTTTCATTCTACATTCGCTGATTCCCATATACCTTTGAGTGATTCCAAGAAGAACTTCGTCGATTCATTCACTCAACTCGCTGATTACACCCCCTCCTTCCCTCCATGGGCTTTCACAAAAGACTATTTACAAAGACTATTACTCCCTCCTCGTAATTCTCTTCCTTTCCCGGTGCTAGAATACCTGTTAGAAATAGGTGAAAAATGTCCTATAACAGAGGAAATTGTCTTAGTTAACAACAACTATTTCTGAAAATTCAAACAGTTATATATACTCTGTATACTTTCTACAAATTTTCCTATAATTGGTTATATTCCAACTAGGAGGTATGTAATGAAGAAAAAACATGTAATTCCAATGGCAGTCCTTTCGTCCGCTTTGATCATGGGTACTGTGGCCCCGACGAGCACCTTAGCGGTGACTAACCAGACACCTGCTGAAGTCGTTCAGAAAAAAGTACATAAAGCGAATGACAACAAACCATTTTTTGTGAAAGAAAAACAAGCAGAGAAACAAAACAAAGCTGATGCCCGTTCAGCTAAAGCATTTTTGAAGAAGAATAATGCGAAATATAAAATCGATGCTCCAGATGAAAGCTTAGATGCGTCTGAAGTGAAAAAAGATGACTTAGGTATGACACATGTGAAGCTGCAACAGAAGAAAAACGGAGTTCCTGTCGATGGAAATATGGTCACCGTTCACTATAGCAGTGACAACCGTGTTCAATCGGTGAGCGGTCAATTTAATGATTCAGTAGAGGAAACGTCAATCTCTACAGAAGCATCTCTTTCTAAAGAAGCGAGTGTCAAAAAGGCGAAAGCTGCTGTAAAAGCACCAGAGCAGCTCGAAGCTTCTCCAACAAGCGAGCTCGTCATTTATCCTTTCAATGATGAAAATCATCTGGCTTACAAAGTCAATGTCAACTTTATGGGAGAAAACCCAGGCAACTGGTTTGTCTTTGTGGATGCAAATACTGGTGAAGTCATCGATCAATACAATGCGATTATGCATGCAGATGGTTATCAATCTTCCATTGGGGCTGGTGTAGGCGTATTAGGTGCAAAACGCAACCTGCATATCACTCATAGCAACGATAAAAGTGTTGAGGGGGGTACAAACTTCTACTTATATGATAATTCCCATGTGAACTTAGACGGGATTTACACATACGATTTGGAAAACCAATGGGGCGGGTCCGCTTCTCTTTTTCAATCGAATGATGCAGCCTTCAAAGACAATTATGAGCGCCCTGCGGTCGATGCCCACTACAATTCAGAAGAAGTCTATGATTATTACAAGGAAGAACACAACCGTAACTCCATAGATGGAGAAGGCATGCCAATCATTTCGGTTGTCCACTTTGGTCAAGACTATAACAATGCTTTTTGGAATGGCCAATATATGACGTATGGAGATGGAGACGGAGAATTTTTCATCCCATTATCTGCGGGTCTTGATGTTGCCGCTCACGAAATGACTCATGGTGTCACCACCTACTCAGCTGGGTTAAAATACCGCAATCAGTCTGGAGCGCTAAACGAAGCTTTCTCTGATATCTTTGGTGCGTTAATCGATGAAGAGGACTGGGAGCTTGGGGAAGACATCATGGCAGATGAAGCCGTCGCTTCAGGTAGAACTTCGCTTCGCAGCCTGAGCAACCCGAGCAAATATCCTGTTGGAGAAAAATACGCTCCGTATGGGGATGGAAACGGGATGTATCCATCCAACATGGACGAGTATTATGATCTGCCACTCGATTTAGACAATGGCGGCGTTCACATCAACTCCTCCATCATCAACCATGCCGCTTATATTACTGGTGAACAGATCGGCAAGGAAAAACTTGGGCAGATTTATTACCGTGCGCTTACCGTTTATCTGACTCCAGATTCTGACTTTAGTCACGCACGAGAGGTGATCGTTCAATCTGCGGTTGATATCTATGGCGAGGGTAGTGCAGAAGCGATGGCGACAGCGGATGGGTTCAATCAAGTAGGAATCACTGAGTAATATAATTAGGAGGCAGGAAGGTATTTCAGAAACAACTCTCAAATTAACTTCATTTGAAAGAAGCTGGCATCCGACCAGCTTCTTTTTTTTATCATTATTCACCCTCTGATTTAATTCGGAAATACTCTGCCGCTTCTCTCAAACGCTGATTCTCCTCTTCCATGGTCACCATTCTTTTATCACGCTGTTGCTTGTAAATTAGTAAACCGTAGACGGCCACGAACAAAACGATCCACCCTACAAGGAAGATTGGGTCTAACCTTTCTTGAGAGAGCCAAGCCAAATATTTAATCTGAAAGATCGATAATGAAGTCAATAAATAAAATGATACAAAAAACCATTTCCACCATCTTTCTACACCCAATCCTCCCTTTCCACTCGTCTTCAACGAAGAAAGTGTAAGGACTTTGTGTTGCTGTTCGCCTTGTTTATCGTTAGTAAGATGCTTCTTCTGATTTCCGATAATGGTTCGTTGATTTTTGATTATTGTTATAATGATCCATAAAATACATCCAATCACCGCAAACAAAATGAACAAAGAAAAAATAGGTGCAACAGTTGTAATGAATGATACATATTCAGAGACCTCTTCCACTTCTTCCATAATTCAGCCTCCCACCGTTTATCATGTCATACAGCTTTGTTTACTTATATTCTATGCAAACTTTATTTAGGAGCATTTTTGAATAAAAACGAAATGCTAAGGATTTGATGAATTTTTCTCAACTAACTTCTTTCTATTAAAGAGCAAAATAGAGAATAAAATAATGATTGTGATTAATGTAAAAGCCAAGATATAGATGATACCACCAAATAATAAAAACGTATTGATAGACCAAACATACTTAAATCATAAAACAGCAGTAACAATCCCAGTAAAGCCATTAATTAGACTGCCTTGAAGCCCGTGTCTAAGCACTTTCCCTGTCTTCTTGATATTAAAGATAGAGAATTGAAGACTTAATAGTAAGCTAATCATCATAAGAACAGAACTGATTACTAGAACTTCGTCCATCTACCCCCCCACTCATTTGAATACTATATTCGAGTCACTCCCGTAATTGCTGATAAATCTATTAATTCGAATTATATATAACTTCTTCACTGGTGGTAAATAGCCTCAGACTTTTACATAGAAAAAACTCGGTATTACACCCGAGTTTTACTTTTTTAAAAGTATGTAATCAACTCTCATACAACTCCAACGGCTGCGCATCAGGATCTTGAAAAAACGTGAACTTCTTTCCTGTGATCGGATCTACTCTTACCGGCTCAACCTTGACCCCTTTCTCTTCAAGTTCCCTCTTGCTATCTTCTATGTCATCTACTGCAAAAGCTAAATGTCTCAATCCTCTTGCTTCCGGATAGCTTGGTCTCTCAGGTCGATCTGGAAAAGAGAACAACTCAATCTGATAGTCTTCTCCAATAGCCAAATCCAGTTTATATGAATCTCGCTCTTTCCGGTACGTTTCCGAAATAACCTTTAACCCTAGTGTATCAACATAAAAGTGCTTGGACTTTTCATAGTTTGAACAAATAATGGCTACGTGATGAATTTTCTTTATGTTCATACCTGATTCCCTCCTGGTAAACATATTTTCTATTTCATTCTACTATACGTATCTCCTTACTAGTGAAACACCACTCGACAATTTCCATATTATTTCCACGTATATTTCCCCACAAGGTATAGGCAAAATGGATTATAAAGAGGTGACCACATGCTATTAATGCTTGTACTAGGTTTTATTATCCCATGGTTAACGGCTGGTTATGTGTACAAAAAGACACCAAAGCTCTTCTTTACCGTTGCTCCCTTCGCAGCCCTTATTGCTCTGATTTTGAATCAGTTCGGAATCCAACTTGGTCTTTGGACTATTCACCCGCCATCTAAAGTGGTCATGATGGATTCTATCTTTCTAGATTTAGGTATTTTTACGGTATCGGCGATCTGGTTTACGTATTTCCTCTACTATAAGCAGAAAAATCCATTATGGGTGTACCCGTTATTTGTCCTCGGGATGACAGGTGTAGAAGGAATCGCTATATTGATTCATACGTTGACCTATGACGAGAAATGGAACATTTTCTACACGTTTTTGATGTACCTAGGTGGATTTATGACCATCCATCTCATTACTCGTAAGCTGGACAAGCTCGAAGTCTACCCTTAATATCCTCTTTTCGGTGTCAGGTACCCGTTGACCTTCTCATCGTACCTGGTACCAACTCGTTTCATTTCGGTACCAGGTACGGATTTGTCTCCGCGATGTACCTGGTACCCAATGACTTATTCTCCATACCTGGCACCAACTCGTTTCGGTGCCAGGTACTGGTTTGTCTCCGCGACGTACCTGGTACCCAATGACCTATTCTCCATACCTGGCACCAACTCGTTTCGTTTCGGTGCCAGGTACTGGTTTGTCTCCGCGACGTACCTGGTACCCAATGACCTATTCTCCATACCTGGTACCGAAAGAAGAAAGTCGGGTACCTGACACCACCAACAACACCAACAAAAAAAGGCTGCCTTCTCAACAGGCAGCCTCTTCCTATATTAACTATGATCACTTAGCAAACAACACACCA
>NZ_JRNX01000118.1 GCF_000786645.1 Halobacillus sp. BBL2006 | reverse complement strand
TAGCTAGTCGAGGCAGTTCAAGACGCTTACGCTTTTCTTCTTTATATTATTGGGAGGAAAGCTTGAGTTCTGCTTTCATCGGTTCACCGTCGCGGTAAACCGTAAGCTCGACAGTATCTCCAATTTCCGCTTTGTTATAGAGATACTCACGCAAGCTCATGAGTGATTCAACTTTGTTCCCGTCAATTTCAGTGATGACGTCGTACTGACTGAGACCTGCTTTTTGGGCTGCTGAGCCTTGTTCTACCCCTTGGATAAGGACACCTTGAGTCACATCAGTAGGTAGATTCAATTCTCGTTGTAAAACAGATCCTGGAATTTGACTGACATCCTGAAGGGATACACCCATATAAGGGCGTTCCACTTGGCCTTTTGTTTCAAGATCTTTGATGACTGGTTTGGCTACATTCATCGGGATCGAGAAACCGATTCCTTCGACTTCTTCCTTAGCGATTTTCATAGAATTGATTCCTATGACTTCGCCTTGAAGATTGATCAGTGCACCGCCGCTATTCCCCGGATTGATGGCTGCATCCGTTTGAATAACTTGGGTTTGCCAGTCTGGTTGTTGGTCACCGTTCATATCCCTTGGGATACTGCGGTCAAGACCACTGACAATACCTTTGGTGGCTGATCCAGCGAATTCCATGCCGAGTGGGTTACCGATTGCTATGGCTGTTTGGCCGACCTCTACGTCATCGGCATTTGCAAATTCAGCAACCTTTTCCACATGATCGCTATCTATTTGTAAAACGGCAAGGTCTGTTAATGGGTCACTGCCTTTCAGTTCGGCTTTTACTTTAGTACCATCACTTAAAACTACTTCTAACTCAGAAGAGTTGGCAACAACATGATGGTTGGTTACAACAAAAGCGTGATCACCGTCTTTTTTATAAATGACACCAGATCCTGTGCCGGCTTTTTGGGTACCTTGGCGTGTTTCCTGAATGTTGCTGACACCCACAACGGCCTTAGAAGTCTCATCTATGGCCTGCGTGACAGCATTCGGATTATCGCTAAGGTTCAATTCGTCAGCCTGGGCTGTTGGTTGGTTTGTATTAATGCTGACGGATATTCCCTTCCACTGGAAAACAGTCGTTACAAGAAAAACAGCAATGATTGCGCCTAAGACTCCAAAAGCTAACCCGGACCGTTTATAGCTACGCTTAGTTTGGTGGTTATCTTCGTTTAACATCTTAAGCAATAGCCCCCTTTAATTTAGTTGGTGATGATTAATCTGTGCTGTCTGTCTACATTTCTTATTCTACGGTTCACTTATGGAATGACTTTGGAGAAAATGTGGAAAAAGTGTGTAAAACAAGAGAGAAGGCTGAAAATATGAGAAAATGGGTAAAAGTTCTGTGTGAGGAGGTTATGTGAATGTACCAAACCATTGGGCTTGTAGAAGATGATCCTAATATTAGTGACATCGTTGAAGCTTACCTGAAAAAAGAAGGATATGAAGTAAAGGCTCAGGATACGGCTGAGAAGGCGTGGGAACTGTTTGAACAAGAAGCTCCCGACCTGTGGGTGCTTGATATTATGCTCCCCGGGATGGACGGGTATGAATTTTGTAAAAAAGTACGGCAGACTTCAGAAGTGCCGATTATTATCATTTCTGCAAAAGATGATGAGGTAGACAAGATTCTCGGCCTCGAACTAGGAGGAGATGATTATTTAACAAAACCTTTCAGTCCTCGGGAGTTAGTTGCTCGTGTGAAAAGACAATTAAAGCGTTGGCAAGTAATGCAGCCTGAGAGCTCTCAAGAGAGTCAAGATACGATTGAATCCGGGGACCTGGTGCTGAATGATTCAGAAAGAAAAGCCTATTATAAGGGAGAGGATGTCGAGGTAACAACGAAGGAGTTTGAAATGCTGAAAATATTTGCCTCTCAAGAAAACCGTGCGTTCTCACGTGAGGAATTGCTTGTGAAAGTGTGGGGGGAAGACTACTTCGGCAGCGATCGGGCAGTCGATGATTTAGTCAAACGGCTGCGTAAAAAGATGAAAGAACTTCCGATTGAAACAGTATGGGGACATGGATATCGATTAAAGAATGAGCGTAAATCAACATGAAGCTGCTTTATCAATTGAATGCCGCATTTACTGTTTTAATTTTGATCATAATGTCTATTACAGCTTTTTTTATCCATTCTTTATTGATGGATATGTTGATTCAGGATGAACAACGGCAATTGAAGGCGAGGGCTGAACTGTTAATTGATATTATCAATGAGCAGGATGCAGATCGTAGTCCTCAGTTATCTCAGCTCGTGCAGGATCGAAATTATCCTATCTTATTATTCGACCGCAGCCAGGACCAGATTTTGTTCCGGACGATGCCAGCTAAAACGGCACATACGTGGATGGATCATTATGAGGATGAGTTGATTGACGAAGAAGTGTGGGAGAGTGAAGGGGAGAAGTACGTCGTTTACGACTTTGCGCTCTCCTCAAGAAGTAATCAGATCCTCGTTATGGCTACCCCTCTTGACGACCTGCAGGCAGTTCAATCAGTCTTTGCTTTCCGGATGATTATCGTGTTCGTGCTTGGTTTGCTTTTGGCCATTATCATTAGCTATTTCTTGACTCGCCGACTTGTCACCCCGTTGAGCAGATTGAAGCAAGAAGTAGAAAAAATCCAGAGAAGGCAGTTCGACGAAGTCCAGGCTGTCGAAGCTTCAGGGGAAATTAAAGAAGTTGAACAGGCAGTTAGGCACATGGCTGAAGAACTCGCAAGATATATTTACTCACAAAAGCAATTCTTTCAGAATGCATCTCATGAATTAAAAACCCCCCTGATGTCGATTCAAGGTTATGCGGAAGGAATCCGGGATGGAGTTTTTGAGGGAGAGGCAGCGGAAAAGGGCTTAAATGTCATGGTAAGTGAGACAGAGCGACTAAAAAAAATTGTTAATGAAATGATTTTGCTGGCAAAGCTGGATAGCAGTAAAGATGTGTATCACCCGGAACGAACAGATGTGATCGAAATCGTTGATCAGTCTACTGTTCGACTATTGCCTCTTGCAAAGGATAAAGATATTGAACTTCATGTCAACTTGAGTGAACCATTTTATACGAATGTGGATAGTGAGCGTGTCCTTCAAGCTTTAATCAATATTGTCAGCAATGCCATCCGCCACGCAAGCAGTGAAGTCCTTATCCACACTCTATCAGACAACGGGTGGTTAACCATTAAGGTTGAGGATGATGGAGAAGGGATATCGGAAGAACTGCTTCCTCAGCTTTTTGAACGTTTTATCAAAGGAAAAGAAGGGGAGACTGGTTTAGGTCTTGCTATATCACGAGCAATAATTGAACGCAGCGGTGGAATCATCACAGCAAGAAATCGTTCTGAGCACACAGGAGCTGTCTTTGAAATCCTGCTGCCGCGAAACGGTTGAATTCTCTGTGTCATGGTATAATAAGAGCAGAGAACGATTCCATGCAGAAGAGAGGATGTAGGAAATGGAAGCAAAACGATGCATTGATTCACTAACAGTAAAGAATTCTCACGTACTTCCTCCAGACACGAACAGTCATGGTACGTTGTTCGGTGGAAAGTTAATGGCTTATATTGACGATGTGGCTGCAATTGCCGCTGTCAGGCATTGCAGAAAACCCGTAGTGACAGCGTCTACAGATTCTGTCGACTTTTTACAGCCAGTATTTGAGGGCGATACGATCTGTCTAGAGGCATTCGTGACGTACACTCACAATACCTCAATGGAAGTTTTTATTAAGGCGATTACAGAAAACCTTTTAACAGGGGACCGGAAAGTTTGTACAACCGCGTTTCTATCTATGGTTGCCGTAGATGAAAACAATGAACCTACGCCTGTACCTCCTGTTTACCCTGAGTCAGAAGAAGAGAAATGGCTTCATGATGGAGCGAAAAGACGTCATGAACATCGTAAGGCGAGAAGAAAAGAGTCTAAGGAGCTCGCAGAGAAATTCGGGACAAGTCTGCCATGGCTACCCAATGAAAAATAACACAGGAAACTCTACCGTTATCGGCGGTAGAGTTTTTTTGATATCAGTATCAACGGTGTTAAATTATAGTACTGAATAACGTCTTCACAACAGATTTCCTTCCCCCTCACTAAAGCTCCCTATTCCGTAAGACTCAGTTTCGAGACTTTTATGTGCGAGGATGGT
>NZ_JRNX01000117.1 GCF_000786645.1 Halobacillus sp. BBL2006 | reverse complement strand
GTTGATTTTCTGCTTATGACGCGAGTGTCTGGGCGTGGCAGCTGGACGAGCTGCTTACCAACCAACCCTGAACCTCAATATGGCAACGAATCCCGATTATCTCGAAATCAAGTCTTCCACAATCCTGCACTAATGCTGAATAGTTGATTGATCCATTTTCAACGTGTTTACTCAACCCTTTTGAAAAAAGAGGTTGAAAAACGACACTAATGTCGATATAATGAATATAAATAAAACGACACTGATGTCGTTATAGGGGGCGGTTTACTTGCAAAAAGGACTAAAAAAGAATCGAGGATACCTTACACTTATGGTTTCTCAAGCCATTTCAAGCATTGGAGATTGGCTGAGTGTTATAGCGATTATTACACTTGTAGGTTTGAAATGGAATGCGTCGCCAATGGAGGTTTCGTTCATCATTTTATGCTTGGCCGTGCCGATGGCAATACTAGGTCCTGTTGCAGGCACGTTAGCTGACCGCTTTAACCGAAAGACTTTAATGGTTTTTTCCGATTTTGTCCGTGCTTGTTTGATCTTTGTCCTTACAGTGGCTGATTCGCTGTTTGTCATTTATGCTTGTTTGTTAGCCATCGGCACGTTCTCAGCCTTATTTATTCCGGCTAAAAACGGGAAATTGAAAGAGTTGGTTCATGAAGATGATATGAAGAGCGCAATGTCGATTACTTCAATGATTGATTCAAGTACAAAGATCATTGGCCCTCTATTAAGTGGAATATTAGTGGCGGCGTTCAGTGCAAGCACGGTTTTTTATATAGATTCAATTACTTTTATTCTATCAGGGTTATTTATTCTCATGCTTCCTCATTCCACTTATACAGAGAGGGAAGGATGTAACGGTGATAACAGGCAA
This sequence comes from Halobacillus sp. BBL2006, assembly GCF_000786645.1. Classification (GTDB taxonomy): domain Bacteria; phylum Bacillota; class Bacilli; order Bacillales; family Halobacillaceae; genus Halobacillus. The sequence goes on along the minus strand of NZ_JRNX01000117.1, from coordinate 9,354 downwards.
TCGTCTTCTTTTAAAGAAGACTTTTTAACAGGTGTTTCCTATATCAAATCTAATCATTTTATCCTTATGGGTTTATTTTTGCTCGGAATCAGTCTTCTCATACTGCAACTCTCAGACTCTCAAATCATCGTCCTTTTAAGAGAATTAACTTCCGTTTCTCCAGACTTATTTGGATACCTGGTCACTTCCGCGGGCGTTGGCATGTTTATTTCCGGATGGATTCTTGCTAAGAAGACGAATTATAAACCTTATCCTCTTATGCTGGCTGGCGTTTGTGGAATAGGAACCAGCTTTGGTATGATGGGAGTACTTACACATTTAGATCTAGGGTTTTCTATCCTTTGGGGCTGTGGTTTTGGATTAACTGCCGGATTCTCTGCAGGTTTGACGTTTGTTCCTTTTCAGGCATCTATACAAGTTGATACCCCTGTACACCTAACCGGTAGAGTATTTGGTGTCATTAACAGCGTTACTACCACTGCCACCATTGTTGGCCCATTATTAGGGGGATGGTTATCAATGACAATTGGAGTCATCCCGACATTTATCACGACCGCAGCATTATTAATTATCTTGGCACTGGTTGGATACTTAACCAGAAATAAATTCGCACGGAGGAAAGTTGATGTCACCGAAAGTAAGCAGGGAGCACCTAAGGAAGCGACGAGCTAAAATTTTGGAAGCTGCTAAACAAGTATTCATCCAGCAAGGTTATGAGCGAACGACGATGAAACACGTCATGGATGCGGCAGAGGTGAGTCGCGGTGGGTTGTATCAATATTTTTCTAATAAAGAAGATTTATATGAAGCGATATTAGAGGGAGATTTATCAAAAGCTGTCTCTGAAACAGATGAAAGCCTAGAGATGGAAGTCGTTTCTCATTGGAAGCTTCTAAAACAGAAAATTTTCGGTGAGAACGGAGAACCTGACGATGAAATGGATCCAATGGCTCCTAGTAACCTGGAATTTTTCATAACGGGCAGAAATGACCACCGTAGGAGAGAATATGGACAAAAACGGTATAAATTAGGGCTCAAACTTTATGCAAATGTGATCGAAGCGGGTCAGCGATCAGGAGAGTTCAGCCAAAAATACGATAGTGGATTAATTGCTCGTTCGATTATCTCTTATATTGACGGATTGTCTCTCGATGGAGCGATTCTGCCAAAAGAAGAAATTCAATTGAAAGAACAATCGACCTTACTTTTAGACTACTTGAAGGCAGTTCTTGAAGTGGAAGAGGAATGAAATGATGGGGCGATAAAGCCCCATCATTTTTATCATCATAGGAGTTCTATTGAAAGTTTGTTGAAAAAATTATGCTAAAATAGAGATAGATATTGGTCTGAAGGCGCTGAAATCCCTATGTAAAAAGGGATTTTTCATGTTTTTTGGAAGATTTATGTTTGCGAAACCATATAAAATCGCTACAATATAACAAGCGATATTTTTTATTTGAACGTTTACACATACGAACGTTTGTTCTATTATTGTGTTAGATGGTGTTGACGAGAAAGGAGCCGATGGTAAATTGTCGAAACAAAATCAAACTTATTCAGATGATTCCATACAAGTATTAGAAGGTTTGGAGGCTGTGCGGAAGCGTCCAGGGATGTATATTGGATCTACGGATCACAGAGGCCTTCACCATCTAGTCCATGAAATCGTCGATAATGCAGTAGACGAAGCATTGGCGGGATTTGGGCAGCAAATGACAGTTACTCTTCATAAAGATGGCAGTGTTTCCGTCCAGGATGAGGCCAGAGGGATGCCAACGGGAATGCATAAAACAGGAAAGCCTACACCAGAGGTCATTTTAACCGTCCTCCATGCGGGAGGAAAGTTCGGTCAAGGTGGTTATAAATCCAGTGGTGGTCTTCACGGGGTTGGTGCATCCGTTGTTAACGCATTATCTGAATGGTTAGAAGTCCATATTTGCCGAGATGGAGAGAAGTATTACCAGAGGTTTGAAAACGGAGGAGTCCCGGTTACATCACTTGAGCATCAAGGAGCGACAAGAAAATCCGGTACGACGATCCGCTTTAAACCCGACCCGAAGATCTTTTCCGTCACGAAGTTTAATTTTGAAACGTTGTCGGAACGATTAAGAGAAGCGGCATTCTTACTAAAAGGATTCCGGATTAATTTAGTGGACGAGCGTGAAGAAAAAGAAAAAGAGAGCTATCAGTATGATGATGGAATTGAATCTTTTGTATCTTATCTTAATGAAGAAAAAGATACTCTTCACCAAGTGGTTTCATTTGAAGGAAGTCACTCAGAGATTGAAGTTGATTTTGCTTTTCAATTTAATGATGGTTTTTCTGAAAATATTTTATCTTTTGTTAACAATGTTCGTACGAAAGATGGAGGAACTCACGAGTCTGGAGCCAAAACGGCTATCACAAGAGTGTTCAATGACTATGCCAGACGCGCACAGCTTTTGAAAGATAAAGAGAAAAACCTTGAAGGAAACGATATTAGAGAAGGATTCACAGCGATTATTTCAGTTCGAATACCTGAGGAGCTTTTGCAATTTGAAGGTCAGACGAAAAGTAAGCTTGGGACATCAGAAGCCAGGTCAGCCGTTGATGCCATCGTGGCTGAACAATTGTCTTATTTCTTAGAAGAAAATCCAGATGTTGCATCGATGCTGATTAAGAAAGCGATTAAAGCCAAAGAGGCGCGCGAAGCTGCTCGAAAAGCACGTGAAGATGCACGGTCAGGGAAAAAGAAAAAACGTAAAGACACGTTATTAAGCGGTAAACTGACTCCTGCACAGTCCAAAAACGCTCAAAAAAATGAACTATATTTGGTCGAGGGGGACTCTGCCGGCGGTTCAGCAAAGCAAGGACGTGATCGTAAATTTCAAGCTGTCCTTCCTTTGCGAGGAAAAGTGATCAACACAGAAAAGGCTAAAATTGCAGATATCTTTAAGAATGAAGAAATTTCCACGATCATCCACACGATCGGTGCCGGTGTCGGAGGGGACTTCACTTTAGAGGATTGCAACTATGATAAGATTGTCATCATGACCGATGCAGATACCGATGGAGCCCACATTCAGGTTCTTCTCCTTACGTTCTTCTATCGTTACATGCGACCACTCGTAGAAGCGGGCAAGGTATTCATCGCGCTTCCACCTTTATACAAAGTTTCTAAAGGAAAAGGGAAGAAAGAAAAAACAGAGTATGCCTGGGATGACGAAGGCATGCAAAAGCTACTGAAAGAGTTTAAGAACGGATACTCCATCCAGCGTTACAAAGGTTTAGGTGAAATGAATGCGGATCAGCTATGGGAAACAACGATGAACCCTGAGACACGCACGTTAATCCGAGTCACGATTGATGACCTTGCTCGAGCTGAACGTCGTGTAACTACATTGATGGGTGATAAAGTTGAACCTCGCCGTAAATGGATTGAATCCCATGTCGCTTTTGGGCTGGAAGACGAGGCTAACATACTAGAAAACGACAAAATTCAAGCGTAAAAGGGGGATATTCTGTTGGCTGAGGCAGAAAAGTTTTTAGATTTACCATTAGAAGAGGTGCTTGGGGACCGTTTTGGTCGCTATAGTAAATACATTATTCAGGAACGCGCCCTTCCCGATGCAAGAGATGGTTTGAAACCAGTACAGCGTCGTATTTTGTATGCGATGCATCAAGAAAGAAACACGCATGACAAAGCGTATCGTAAATCGGCAAAAACAGTAGGTACGGTTATCGGTAATTATCACCCACACGGGGATACATCCGTCTATGATGCGATGGTACGCTTAAGTCAAACATGGAAAGTGCGTAAGCCACTTGTCGAAATGCACGGAAATAATGGGAGTGTGGACGGTGACCCTCCTGCAGCAATGCGTTATACAGAGGCAAGGCTCTCCGCTATTTCCTCAGAGCTGCTAAGGGACATTGAAAAAGAAACGGTTGATCACATCCCTAATTTTGATGACACGATTGATGAACCGACCGTATTACCAGCAAAGTTTCCTAACTTGCTTGTTAACGGTTCAACAGGAATTTCTGCTGGCTATGCCACTGAGATTCCTCCTCATAACATAGGTGAAGTGATTGACGCCGTTATCATGAAAATCGACAAACCTGCGGCGACCGTCCCTGAACTAATGACGAAGCTGAAAGGCCCTGATTTTCCAACGGGCGGAATCATACAAGGTGTCGACGGCATTCAAAAAGCTTATGAAACAGGTAAAGGCAAAATCGTTCTTCGCGGACGTGCGGAAATTCAGAAGCAACGTGGAGGTCGTGAACAAATCGTTATCGACGAGATCCCTTTTGAAGTAAACAAAGCGACGATGGTGAAACGGATGGATGAACTCCGCATCGATCGTAAAGTGGAAGGAATTTCTGAGGTGCGTGATGAAACGGATCGAACGGGATTACGTGTTGTCATTGAGCTGAAAAAAGACGCGAACAGTGAAGGTGTCCTCAACTATTTGTATAAGCATACAGATTTACAGATCTCTTATAACTTCAATATGGTAGCCATTCACGAAAAAACACCGAAGTTGTTAGATCTACCGACAATGCTCGATTCCTATATCCTTCACCAAAAGGAAGTCGTCACACGTCAATCGATTTATGATTTAAATAAAGCCAAAAAACGTGCGCACATCGTTGAAGGGCTAATTAAGGCAATCAGTATTTTGGATGAAGTCATTGCAACGATTCGAAGTTCCAAGGATAAGCAGGATGCTAAACATCAGCTCATGAAGAAGTATGAGTTTACGGAAGAACAGGCGGAAGCAATTGTTACATTGCAGTTATACCGTTTAACGAATACGGACATTACCGCTCTTCAAAAAGAAGCCAGTGAACTTCAGAAACAAATTACAGAATTAGAGAAGCTTCTCTCAAATGAAAATGAACTGATGAAAGTGATTAAATCAGATCTTCGTTCGATGAAAAAGCAGTATAATGATGCTCGTTTGACGAACATTGAAGAAAAAGTAGAAGAATTGAAAGTCGACCTTGAGGTTACAGTGGCAAGTGAAGATGTCCTTGTTTCTGTTACAAAAGACGGTTATGTAAAACGAACCAGCCTCCGTTCATATGCAGCATCAAATGGTACAGATTTCGCTTTGAAAGACGGAGATCATCTTTTAAGGCTGTATGAAATGAACACGACGGATACCATTCTTCTATTTACAAACCTAGGGAAGTATCTGTTTCTTCCTGTTCATAAGATGCCGGATATTCGTTGGAAAGATCTTGGCCAATATATTTCGAATATTGTTCAAGTGGAAAAAGATGAATTTATTGTCGAAGCGCTGCCGATTCGAAACTTTGACACGGACCAGTACTTGTTATTCTTTACGAAGAATGGAATGGTGAAGAAAAGCGAATTGAAGCTTTATCAAGCGCAAAGACATTCGAAGGCATTAGTTGCCATCAATTTGAAGGGTGATGATGAAGTCGTAGACATTCATTTAACGAATGGCGATTCTGACCTGTTTATTGCCTCAAATAAAGCCTATGGATTGTGGTATAAAGAAGAAGAAGTCAATGCCGTAGGACAACGGGCTGCTGGCGTGAAAGCGATCCACTTAAAAGATGGAGAAGAAGTTGTTTCTGGCCAAGTGTTCGATGCATCTGAAGATCCATCAATTTTGTTAACAACCCACAGGGCAGCGGTCAAACGGATGCGTCTGAAGGAATTTGAACCGTCTTCTCGTGCTAAACGCGGAGTAATCATGCTGCGAGAATTGAAAAAGAATCCTCATCGGCTGGTTGATGTACATCTTGCTAGACGAGATGACCAAGTCGTCATTAGAACAAATAAAGAAGAAACGACGATTGTGAATACGATGGATTTCAAAGCAAATGACCGATATAGCAACGGATCCTATGTCATGGACACTGATCAACAGGGTCAAGTGACAGAGGCATGGATCAAACCAGATTACGAAAAACCTTTCGATTCAGAACAAACAGAACAAGAATGAAGGATTCAAAAACAGCTCTTTTGATCAAAAGAGCTGTTTTTTTAACTACAAAGTGGCAGAATCGTTTGCAGGGGACAAAGGAAGGCGCTTCCAAAAATCCGATTGTATTTTCTGAAAACTATGATAAAATGAACCTATATTCAGCAGATTGGGGATGATGTATGAAAGATTTAAGGGGAAGAATCATTCAGACGTCTCTTGAGTTGTTCGAATCCCACGGGTTTCATGGAGTGACCGTGAATCAAATTGTAGAAGCTTCTCATACTTCTAAAGGCGGTTTTTATCATCACTTTCAGTCGAAGGAAGAACTTTTATTTGTGATTCATGACACCTTTATTACATACGTATTAAAAGAAGCTCAGGCTGCGAACGTCACTCACACATCTCCCGTAGAAAAAATCCAATCGATCGTCCAGTCCTTTGTAGGCGTTTTTGATTTGTATAAGCCACATATCTCTGTTTTTTACCAGGAGAGTAATTATTTGAAGCCGGTTTATGAAGAGCAAATCAAGCATAAACGTGATGTGTTTAAAACCATGGTTTTTGACGTCATCCAAGAAGGTCAGCAATCAGGACAATTTCGGAAAGAACTGCCTCATGAAATTACAGGCATGGCCATACTCGGGATGGTTAACTGGATTTATAAATGGTACAGGAGAGATGGAAAATATTCCATCGATGAAATTGCCGATGTATTCACAGATTTGATCTTGCGCTTTCTGCTTCCCGGCCCCCCAACGGATGAATATCTGAATCATATGTTACATGTTCCTTTTTTTTACAATGTAAAGTAAACGCTTACATTATTTTTTTGAATTTGAACAGACCAACCAGTCGGTCTTTAATTCTTGAGGAGGAATCTTATGAACTTTGAATTAACCAAAGAACAAGAAATGACAAGAAAAATGGTACGTGACTTTGCAGAGGATGTCATTCGGCCGCGTGCAGTCGATATTGATGTGAATGCTGATTTCCCTGATGATTTATTCAAAGAAATGGGTAAGCTCGGTCTATTAGGAATTCCTTTCCCTGAAGAGTACGGGGGATCTGGTGGGGACACCGTCACTTATGCACTTGCTGTAGAAGAAATCGGCCGCGTATGCGGTTCAACAGGGTTAAGCTACGCGGCAGCTGTTTCACTTGGCGCAAGCCCTATCTATTATTTTGGTACAGAAGAACAGAAACGTGAATTTTTGGTGCCGCTGGCCAAAGGGGAAGGATTGGCTTCATTTGGTCTAACAGAGCCGAATGCTGGGTCAGATGCAGGAGGAACGAAGACTCGTGCCGAATTAAGAGGTGATCATTATGTAATTAATGGAGAAAAATGTTGGATTACCAATGCTGAATATGCCCGCTCCATTACAGTTACAGCGGTCTCAGGAAAAAGAGACGATGGAAAGAACATTATATCAGCCTTCATCATCCCTAAAGATACTCCTGGAATGAAAATCACAAGTCCTTATGACAAAATGGGCGTCCGTGGATCCAACACTTCTGAAATTATTTTGGAAGATGTAAAAGTTCCGAAAGAGAATATTCTCGGTGATCCCAGTAAAGGGTTCAAACAATTTCTTTATACGTTAGATGGCGGTCGCATTTCCATTGCGGCTCTGGCCGTTGGAATTGCACAGGCTTCATTAGATCGAGCTCTAGCGTATGCAAAAGAAAGAAAACAATTTGGACAGCCGATTTCTAAGTTTCAGGCTATCCAGTTCAAGCTCGCAGATATGGCAATGGAAGTAGAGCTTGCAAGAAACATGGTACTGAAAGCAGCCTGGCTGAAAGACAAAGGCAAGAATTTCACGAAAGAATCGGCCTATGCGAAACTGTTCGCTTCTGAAACCGCTTTCCGATCTGCCAATCAAGCCATTCAAATTCACGGTGGATATGGTTATATGAGGGAGTACGAAGTAGAGAGATTTTTACGTGATGCGAAACTGCTTGAAATTGGTGAAGGTACATCTGAAATTCAACGCATGGTCATTGCCCGTCAGCTTGGGTGCTAACTATTTAAAGGAGGTTCAATGATGTCCCTATTAGAACTAACAGTTGGTGAATTATTAGAAAAGCAGGCCGAATCCTTCCCTGATCACGAGGCCTTCATCTATCCTGAGAAAAATTTGAGGAAATCTTACGCTGAATTTAATAAGATGGCTGATGAAGCAGCAAAAGGGCTGATGTCCCTGGGGATTGAAAAAGGTGAGCATGTCGCCATCTGGTCGGATAACAAACCCGAATGGCTGCTCTCTCAGTTTGCTTCCGGTAAAATGGGAGGCGTTTTAGTTACTGTTAACACAAATTACCGTGCCCAGGAGCTCGAGTATCTTCTGAAGCAGTCCGATGCCTCCACTTTGATTCTTGCAGAAGAATTTAAAGGGACATCTTACATTGATATTTTAAAAGAGATTTGTCCAGAGCTTGAGACTTCTGAAAAAGGAGACTTGCAAAGCGAACGGCTGCCTTTTTTGAAAAATGTTGTGGTTTTAAGTGAGAAATCTTATGCGGGTTGCTATACATGGCAGGATCTTCTCGACATGGGAATGACGATCAGTGACCAAGAACTGAACGTGAGAAAAGAATCTTTGTCCTATCGTGATGTCATCAATATGCAATATACATCAGGAACGACTGGATTTCCAAAAGGGGTCATGTTAAGCCATTATAATATCGTCAACAATGGAAACCAGGTGGCTGACTGCATGCGGCTTACAGAAGACGACCGTTTATGCATTCCGGTTCCATTTTTCCATTGCTTCGGATGTGTGCTCGGCACTCTTGCTGCCGTATCGAAAGGGTCGACGATGGTAATCTTAGAACAATTCGACCCGAAACAAGTCCTTCAGGCAGTGAAAGAAGAACAGTGCACAGCTTTACATGGTGTACCGACGATGTTCATTGCAGAACTGAATCATCCGGATTATGAAGAATTGAAGCCTTCGACTCTTCGAACCGGGATCATGGCCGGTTCCACTTGTCCAATGGAAGTGATGAAAAGTGTCATCGGAGATATGGGTGCAGAAGAAATCACAATTGCTTACGGACAGACCGAGTCTTCACCTGTCATCACTCAAACGAAAGCCGATGACCCGATCGATTTACGCGTAAGCAGCGTCGGTCAAGCACACCCGAATGTGGAAGTGAAAATCATTGACCCTGCCACCGGAGAGCAAGTAAAAGAAGGCATCCCTGGTGAGCTCTGTACAAGAGGATACCTTGTTATGGAAGGCTACTATAAGAATGAAGAAGCAACGAGCGCTGCCATTGATCCTGATGGCTGGCTCCACACAGGAGACATTGCGGTCATGGATGATCAAGGATATGTGGAGATCACCGGCCGGATCAAAGATATGATTATCCGGGGTGGAGAAAATGTGTACCCTCGAGAAATTGA
>NZ_JRNX01000116.1 GCF_000786645.1 Halobacillus sp. BBL2006 | reverse complement strand
TTCTTTTGTTTGTTTTAAATACTCTACCTTTCCTGTAAAAATAAATTCTAATAATAAAGCTAATGATTTAGACAAAATAACTGTATAAATTTTGTAATTAGCAATATCGATTTCTTCATTTTCCGAAATTGATTCATCAGAGTAATCTTTATTTAAAAGTATTTCAGTGATAGCTTTCGATAAAAGAGAAAATTGTCTTTTCAACATAAAACCAATGATTTCATTTATTTTAGAATCAAACTTCACTTTTTTTAATATTACAAAAGATTTAGAGTATTGATGTGCCGAATAATATGCTAACGAACTGACTAACATAAAATAATCATTATATTTATCTGTAACGTCTTTAGAACTATATATATTCTCCAAGATTGTTGCACCTTTTTCCAAGGGAAAGATAGAGTCTTGTGTGTGTTTATTTTCTGCAAAAGAACATCCAATTGAAAGATATGATATTGCAATACTAGTTAATTTTTGTTCGAGATCAGAAGTATACGAAGGAAAATTTTCAATTGGCTCATTAACATTTAACAACAAAAACTTTGAATCCCCTTGAGCAACTAAGCTTCTTACAAAATCATCTTCCTCAAGTTTACTTAATAATTTTTGGGCTTTTTCAACTTTCATCTTCTACCTCGCTAATTTTTTTAATGGCTAAATCACTTATTTCCGAAATGAAATTCGCAGGATTTTCAATACCTAATGAAACTAATACAAAATTTGGATTACGCGAATATAGATGCCTTTCAACATTTGCTGCAGTATTATGATTACTTAAAAGAAAACCTACGTTTATAATATCTGTTTTGCCTGTATGCATATTACTATTTAAGTCTTCCAACTCCTCTGCTATTTCATCTTCCCCTCTATCACTTAATATTTTGGATAAAAAGAGTAGGGATAGCGGATATGTAACTTCATTACCTATATTGTCTAATATTTCTTCTATTACAGCTTTTCCAGGGACCTCTCTAAATTTAGACTCCCCTACTATTAGTCTACCGAAAACATCAGCCGCATTTAATAGTAAAACATCATCCCCTTTCATTGATTGGTTAATATTCGGATTATATCTTAACCTATAAACCAATAAATCCAACCCGGAGGTAGCCTTTAAATATTCTGCTAGTATTATTTCAGCAGTATTTCCTTTTATTGTTTTGTTATCACTCGGAAAAAAATTAAGTTTTTGAACGTAATTTTGAAACCCTTGCTTTTCTAAAGTCTTTTTCTTTTTTTCAATCCTACTTTTTCTTTTTTCATCCATATGATGCTGAATAAACCATTCTGAAACTTTGTCTATAGAATTTTCTCTTGTCCCATCAATTTCACTAAGAATTCTATGTTTTTTCTGCGGTAATTCTATGCTGTCTTCTGATAGTAACCACTCAATAAAGAAAGGTTCTTTCCCTTCATGGGACCCTATTAATTCAATAAGTTTGTTATCCTTGCCTTCCATTACCATCACACTTTCAAACAAAGTTATTTTTTTCCATTGGGAATTAATACTAATGTAACATAAGTTCACCAAAAAGACCGAGAGTGATGTAATCAAATTATTGTAAATTGATGTTTTACCCCACAACAAATAAAGCCCTTGAAAACAAGGGCTCATTGAGTGAATGATTAATATATTTTTTTAAGCATCTTGTGTTAAATGTATTGGTATTTTTTGGACTTATTATTGTTTCGCAGCTATTAACTCCTCCTCTAGAGATCACCTTTAGCGTTAAAGGTGATCTCTATTTCCTTATTCATATGTCCCCAACTTAAGGTTATTATATATTCTCTGAAAGGTTAAGCATTCTGAGGCCAATCTTTATACTGCTCTTTTGCTTCTTCCATAATTGCTTTTGTGATGAATATAAGTTGTTTTCCTTTAATTCCCTCGTTCATTAAAACTTTCTTAACCGCCATGTTTACCTTAGCATAGATATTCTTGCGGTGTTCGCTAGTCCAGTCCTGACTTAAGTTCTTCTTTAACTCATTCACTACCTTGTGAATGAGGTCAGCTAAAAACTTATTATCGAAGGCTTCCATTTTTAGTGAGGTAATGGCTTTATAGAATTCAACTTCTTCCTCAGATAGACCAAGGTCTTTCCGGAAGTCTGCTTCATCATCAACTTCATTTTTCATTTCAGCCATCACTCTTACAACATCCGCTGCTTGTATAATACGATTATGGTAATCTTTTAAGGTTTTCTCCAGTAACTCACGCATTTGCTTTTCTTTAGGGCTATTCCTTTTGAAATTGACTTGGATATGGTCTTCCAGTAATTTTTTCAGCAACTTTAGACGTAGATCCTCATGATCTTCTTTTTCCTGCATATCTTTGAGAAATTCTTCATCAAGAATACTTATATCAGGTTTTTCAATGCCTGCAACCTTATATATATCAACTGGCTCTTTGGTTTCCAAATGTCTATCAATTAAGGAGTTTAGGCGCTCTTCCACCGTTTGATTTGAATTAAAGTTATTATTTTGGGCTGAAAGAAACTTTCTAACTTGAATACGGACCATTTGATATAGAGTGGCTTCATCCGAATATGGAATAACCTTATCGATATGTTTTACCAACTTATATGCCTTCTCTAGTTTTACGCAATCCTCAACAAATGCTTCCGGATCTCCGTTTAATTGGTCATTAACAAGATCTGCAATTAAATCATCGCGACTTACTTTAGACAGAGAGCGCCAATCATTACGATGCTCGATATCACCAAAATACTTACGCACTTCTTTTAACTTATTATTAAAGACACTAATAGCTTGGTCGACATCTATGTCCATATCATTTGTTGCGTTATCACCCGTATATTGGTTAGTTGCTTCTTTAAGAGATGTTGCAATACCAATAAAGTCAACGATTAGTCCACCTTCTTTACCAGGGAAAACTCGGTTAACACGTGCAATCGCTTGTATTAGAGTGTGACCCTTCATTGGTTTATCAACATACAGGAATGAAAGGTTCGGAACATCAAAACCAGTAAGCCACATTGAAACAACGATAACTAGTTTCAGAGGATCATCGGTTTTCTTCAAACGACCTTTAACTTCTTCTTGTTCTTCCTTCGTTTTAATGTGAGCGTATTTGCTACCTGGATTTATCTCTCGCCATGAGTCAGGGTCTTTTGAAACATCACCCGTCATAATTATTTCTACTTCTGGACAGTTATCGTGTTTCTTTAGTTCATCATACAAGCGAACGGCAACCTGACGACTCATACAAACGATCATACCCTTTTGATATGGATCTGCGGCTTTATTAAAATGATCTAGAATACTTTTAGAAAGTCTTTGGAGACGTTTCGGTGTACCAACAACTTTCTCTAAAGCTGCCCATTTCAATTTGTAAGATCGTGTCTCCTCATCATCAAGCCCAACCTCGTTAACTAGATCCGTAAATTCTTCATCTATATCAGCACCATCATAGTCTAATGGAATCATCCGACTTTCATAATATAGTGGTAATACTGCTTTATCTTGTACGGCCTGTGCCATATCATAACGATGAATGACATGGCCAAATATTTCTTCTGTATTATTACCAAGTAACTTAACTGGCGTTCCAGTAAAGCCAACAAATGAAGCATTCGGCAAGGCAAATCTTAGTTGAGCTGCATATCCCCCATCAAATCCACTTTGTGTTCGATGAGCCTCATCTGAAATCACGATAATATTCCTTCGCTCCGACAATATCGGGTGTTTAGCTTCGCCTTCCTTTAAGCGGAATTTCTCTATCGTTGAAAAGACAATTTGTCCGCCTTCACCTCTAAGGATATCCCGTAATTGGTCTGCTTTTTTCGCATGATGAATATGTCCAATTAGACTACGACCTTCTGAAAATGTGTCGTGTAGTTGCTCATCTAAGTCATTGCGATCCACCTGTACCACAACCGTAGGATTCTCCAAATACTTATGTCTAGACAAAATAGCAGAATAAAATAACATACTGATACTCTTACCAGAGCCTGTTGTATGATACATCACACCAATTTTATGATCTCCATTTGGGCTGGTGGCTCGAATGGTTTCTTCAACCGCAAAATTCACACCAAAAAACTGGTGATACTTTGCACCGATCTTAATTTTTGAATCACCTTTATCCAGATAAACGATAAAATTACGTATATAGTTTAATAATCTATCCTTTTCAAACAAGCCTTGAATTAACGTTCTCATGGTGTTGACCACATTATTGTCTACATTAACACCATCGATGGTTTTCCAAGAAGCAAAGAAATCATAAGGAGCAGATGGCATCCCATGTTTCGTTTCGATGCCATCTGATATAATCGTGAATGCATTGTATTCAAAAAGTTGGGAGATGTCATGGGTGTAATTACGGATTTGATTATAGGCATCATGTACTGTCGCATTTTCTTTATTTGGGTTTTTAAGTTCAAATAAAATAATTGGAAGACCGTTCACAAAAACAATGATGTCTGGGCGTCGGGACATACGGCCTTCAATTGATAACTGATTAACAACTAAAAAATCATTATTTTTAGGGGTAGTCCAATCAATAGGATAAACGTGTTGGACTTTTTCTTCACCTTTATCCTCGTATATAAATTCAAGACCATTTACACACTTTTGGTGGAAAACAAAATTACGTTCTTCCCATCCAACCCCTTCGTTTAAAATAAACAAGTTTGTTAAACGCCTGATTTCATTAGCAGGGATAAACGGGTAGGTATCATACAGGAAAGATTCCAGTCTACCTTTTAGGACAACTTCTTGTACGCGTTCCCGTTCTCCCAGTTGAAAGAGTTCCTGACCATGAAGATACGTATAGTCAAGACCCTTTAACCGCTCTATCGTCGTTTCTTCAAAATCAGATTCCATTAATCGCCCCATATCCAGCCCTCCCTTTTATTGCATTACATTTTTAATTTTTCTTTGGCTTCTGATAATTAAATATCACCCGATAATAGTTTTGGTAATAGATAATCACGTATCTTAACAAGATAATCATTTTCCTTTTCATTCGCTAATACTTTCTTAAACAAGGACGTTAATTTATTATTGAATCTATCTTTAGTTTCATCATCGGGCACAAGAAATTTTACACTTTTAAGGTTTCTTTGGTTGATTTTTGGCTGAACAGCCCCTGTTACTATAGGAGAAACATTTAATGTTTCAAGGAATGTTTTTAACCATTCTGTCGAAATTCCATTTTTACCTTCTAAAATATGTGCATGATTATTAACCCAAAACTTACCCGATATGTACTGAATATATGGAGTACAATCATCCTTCATTACTGACCCATCTTCACCCATCAATACATAAGTACCGTCAAAGATATAATCATCCACATAATCCATTATTGAAGTAGCTCCATAATAAGGAAAAATCCCTTCTCTTTTTTCCCTTTCCATTCTTGATAGCGGCACTCTTTTTGAATCTAATAGGTTACTAACATCACCTAATGTCTTAACTTCCCACCCTTTTGGGATCATTCCTAGTTCTGCTTCCACAAACTCATCATTTTGGAATGGTCCAAAATCAAAAAACCAATGTTTGTAAAGGGTCATAGCCATTTCCTCAAGAGTGTCGTTTATTTGATTATTAAGTTCTATTTTATTATCAAGGTCACTTAAGAACCTAGAAATTTCTAATTGTTCATCAAAAGGTGGTATCTTGATTTCTATTTCATGTAGGTCATTCCTGTTAATTCCCGGGACACTACTTTTAGCATTTATTGAATTATAATTTATAGTTTGTAAAAGGTAATAAATAAACTTAGGGTGGTTGCTCTTAAAATCTTTTACGAATAATGTTGTATTTAATGGCCAAAATTCGTCTTCTGAGTAGAACACTTTACCTACCGTTCCATAACGTCCTGTAACTACTCCCGGACCCATAATCTTTGATTCAGAATGCCAACCAGTTACCCCCGAGGAAGAAATGATGGGGATATTACCTTTTAACCTATGTTTTTTAGGTAGGTCAAAACCCCGTTGCAACGTAACCTGTTCTCCTAACTTAGAAGTTTGCCAATTTTTTCTCACATAAGTCCCTCCAAGTTCTTTCTAATTTTCTCTTGGAGGCGATTCGATTCTTCAAACTGCTCAAGTAATTTTACTTTTAAACCTGTCATTTTTTCTTCAAATGGCACACCATCATCTTCTACTTCTTCTGTTCCAACATAAATACCTGGTGTTAACTTATAATCATTCTCTTTTATGTCAGCCAACTTTAATACTTTACTGAATCCAAGAATATCCTCAACTTTTACATCATCAAACTTGAAATTATGATAAACTGTCGCGATTTCTTCAATTTCTGCTTCAGATAACGCTTTTTGTTTTCTACTCACCAATGATCCTTTTTGGCGTGCATCGATGAATAGCACTTCATCTCTACGCTCACGATACTTTCCTTTACCATCTCGATTCTTACTTAAGAAAAACAGGCAGCACGGAATACCTGTAGACAAAAAAAGTTTCTCAGGCAAAGCCACTATACAATCAATATACCCATTGTTAATAAACCATTTCCGCACTTCTCTTTCATTCCTGTGATTAGTTGTCATTGCCCCATTAGCCATTACATAGCCAGCTGATCCTTGTTCATTTAAGTGATGAAAAAAATGCTGCATCCACATATAGTTTGCATTGGAATCTGTCACAGGACCGATTAAACGTGGGTCATCATTTGAAATTCGATCTGCACCCCATCCGTCTTGGTTAAATGGTGGATTAGCAATAACATAATCAGCCTTTAAGTCAGGAAATTTGTCATCTAATAATGAGTTACCAAGACGGATATCTGCATTTAACCCATGAAGTAAGACATTCATCTTTCCTAATCGAGCCGTCGTTGTTACATTCTCTTGTCCATAAAATGAAAGTCCGTGACGACTTAGAGAGTACTCTTCTGATTGAATGAACATACCGCCTGAACCACAAGCAGGATCAAAGACAGTACCCTTAATTGGTTCTAACATACGAGCCAGAAGGCTTACTACCGAATAAGGAGTATAGAATTCTCCTCCTCTTTGTCCCTCTGTAGATGCAAATTCAGAAATAAAGTACTCATATACACGGCCTAGAATATCTACACTTCGCTCATCATTTGCACTAAAAACATCACGAGAAAAAATTTCTATTAAGCCCGATACGTTTTCAGCAGGTAAATTACTTCCTTGGAATATTCGAGGTAACATTCCCTCTAAATCAGGGTTTTCTTCCTCTAGGCGTTTCATCGCATTATCAAGGATTTCCTTTATGTTCGGTTGTTTCGCATTCTTTAAAATATGAGACCAGCTTGATTCTTCTGGTACGACATACACATTTTCAGACATATACATGTCTGGATCTTCTTTAATTATTTGTTGAGTTTCTTCATCTGAAGCGTACCAATCACTATGAGGATCTTTAACTAGATTGTCTATCTCCTCTTTTCGGATGTTATAGCGATTTGATAAATAACGCAAAAAGATTAACGGTAAAACGTAATGTTTATAGTCGGCCGGTGCAACACTTCCACGCATATTAGTGGCTGCATCGAATAAGTCTTTTTGAAAATTTATATCTGCTTTTGCTGTCATTATAGTGTTCCCCCTGGTTAACTACCAATTCACTTCCAACTACCACCTATTCTACCACGTTTTCTAATACTTTTTATGCTTGTAGATTCCATCTAATAATTTCTCCAATACCGTCTAATAACAGACCATCATCTAAAAATTATTTAAGAGAAGTCAGTAAGGAAAATTGGTAAAAAGAGATGCACTATCAACCTTTTTCACCAACTAACACTGTTTTAACTCATCCTACGCTGCCATTCAGGAATAAAAACCCTCTTCAACCAGTTAGCCATTAATTCAGAATCATGATCTAGTTGATAAAAATCTATCGATTGCTTGATTTTTTCTATCTTTCTAATATACCTATCATCATAGCCGTACCAAGCTTGGATCATATCCTGCGACTCAACACCCACATGCTCCCTGCAAAAGATTTCAAATGCAAATAGGAAAGACTGTACTTCATTTATAAATCTCTTTTCAATATTAAGTTTTCGGTCTTTATTAAATCCATTGAGGATTTTGATAATGGACAATGTTTTGTCGTATTCTAAAAGCTGAATAATAAAAATTGTAACTATATCCCTGGAAGCCTCGATCCTTTCAGTATAAGAATGGTCGGACTCCAAATACATAAACTGCGGGCATGACTTCACAAGCTTTTCACGTTGAACTTCGTCATTATTAACAAATGTCTCGATAACCATTTTAAATCGTTCATCAGAACTTAGTTTCGGATACATCTTATCGTTCATATTTCTTAAAGTATTTAAACGAGCTTTAACACTCACTTATTTCGCCTCCAATCTTTGGACTACTTCCTTAAGTTGCTCCATTTCTTCTTGCAACTCTCCCATTTCCATACTCTTTAAAGTCGTATTTGATAAAGCATTGATAGCCTTTGCCTTCTCATTTGTCATTTCTCCAGTAGTTAATAGGTGATTAATAACCCTTGATAACATTCTTCTAACGTCCTGGGGTCTCTTCAATCTCACCTCATTTTTATATAGTGGAGCCACTTTTTCTCACCCTCCCTTAAAAGGCTTAAATTCACACTATCCAGCCATTATAATGGTACATTTGTTTGAAAACTTTAGTACATTTCCTTCTCATCATCTTGTTATAGCTCGATCCCGAACGATCAACTGACTGGTTAATATTTTTACAATCAAATCATCATCTTCTTTTCTAAATTTTTACCCACATTACCCACATTCGATGTAATCTCTTACGGGTCTTAGTTTTGTAGCGTGGGTACTCCCGGTACACCTTGACACACATTACCCATATTTGGTTCCTTACTTGAATTGCGGGTAGTGTGTACCTATGTGTACTTAGCATTCCCACGCTAATTTTCTTTTTCTTACCAGGGTTGTAAGCTATTGTGGGTAATGTGGTAGTGATATAAGTTATTTTAAATTAGAGGATTCACTTCTAGCAGTGCCTTCCTGCCATCCTTCATTTGATAGATAAACCCCCGCTCCTCCAGTTCCCCCAATGTCGCTTTTAGATGAAAGGCTTTTTTGAATCGTCTCCTTGTTAGGTTTTGAATATCTCTATATTCAATCACAGGCGT
>NZ_JRNX01000115.1 GCF_000786645.1 Halobacillus sp. BBL2006 | reverse complement strand
ATAGAAAGCTTGTTCTAGAGCGCCTCACCCCTAACAAGCAAGGATAGTGGAAGACAACCCTTATAGGTTAAAGGGGAACTTTCTCACATACATCGAATGGGTTGGTTGGGAAGCTGTGAGACTAACGAGGGAATGGATTGGCTGGCGAGACCCCGCAGGACGGAGTCCGAGGAGACTTGCCGTCATCCCCGTAGGAAAGCGAGCTGCTTCCCAACCAACCCTGACTCTATATACAGCAACGAACCCCGGTTATCTCGAAATCTAGTCTTAAAAAATCCTGCACGTTTGTTGAATAACTTTGTTTAGACAATTGATCTCTTAAAAAGGAACCGCCCTAAAAGCTACATTGGAGTTCAACAAAGAATTTTATTTAAATCCGTTATCTTTTAAAAATTCTATAATACTTTCTACAAGCCCTTCCGCAATCGGCAATGAAGGATCCGTATAGGTCCTGAGGTTTTCTTCACGATCCTCAGGGGCCTTTTTCAACACATGATTCATATTATCCACTACGATTAATTCCGCTTCAGGATTAGCATCTTTCAATAATTCCGCATCTTTTACAGGGACCTGGATATCATGTTCTCCACTCACTAAAAGCACAGGAACCGTTAGCGATTTCATTACTTCCGCAGGGTTGTAGTCCATCCAGGATTTCAAGAAAGGCTGAACAGATGGATGAAATACACTTTGGAGAGAATCACTCACTTCTGTCACCGTCTCCCCTCTCCGTAACGCATCCAAAATACTCAGGCTTTCTTTATATTGCTCGTCAGGAAGACTTTGCTTTAACTGCTCTTCTAAGACTTGATCGATTGGTCTACCAGCACCCGCAATCGAAATGAAGGCGTCCACCTCCGCCTCTTTTGCTCCTAACATACCGACGAGAGAACCTTGACTATGACCGATAACCGCTATATTTTTAAACCGTTGATCCTGTTTAAGTTTATCCATCCACATGGCCGCATCTTCAACAAACTGATCAAATCGTGTTTCCTCCATAGCGGATGCCGCTTGTGCATTTTTCCCAGCTCCTCGCTTATCGTACCTAACACTTGCAATGCCCTGATCTGCCAGTTGTTCTGCCAGCAGCCTCAAGCTGTTGTTTTTTACACCAGGACTGTTTCCATTCCGATCCGTTGGTCCCGATCCCGGAATAATGAGAGCTACAGGATAATTCTCTCCCTCCTCGGGAAGGACTAGAGAGCCGTACAAAGTTCCTGTCTTCGTCTTAATCGTCATAAATTCCTCTGACTCTTCATTTGCCTTTTGATTTTCAGAAGTTTTCTTTAAATCAAATGGAAAGCTTTGACCGGCTTGAGTAAACGTCCCGTCAATTGTATCCCCCTTAACCTTTCCACTGAATACAATCGACTGACCAGCCACGGGCATCTGAAAGGATACCTCTTCTTGTTGCAATTTAATATCCGCAAGTGAAAACCCCTCGACATTTTGAGCAGGAATCGTTATTTCCCCTTTAACCGGGGACTCTTTTGAAAAGGAAACCTGTATTTCTAAAGGTTGGTTTGGAACTTGAATTGTACCCTGCCAATCCCCTGATAGATTTGCAACTTTCATCTCCTTCTCACCTTCTTGTTTCGTATTTGAATCCTCACTACATCCAGCTGCGAAAAACACAAGAACAAGCACACTCATCAGCCATTTCAACATGTGTAACGTTCCCTCCTCATTAGGCTCCTAGCAATAAAGGTAAACCGACAGCTAATAATATTATCGTTATAAGAATCAACCAAGCAAACGGACTGGCAAGGTTAATGGTCCACCCTATACCGAACCTTTTTTCGAGAAATAGAGCCGGATCGTTTTTATTGATATAAAATTGACCGAGTTTCCAGTAACGATCGTCATCGCGGTCGATGACTTCCCCTTTCTTATCAGTGGTAGTTTGCACTCGGCTCCCTCCTTGGCCTGTTGTAAAAGAAAGCACGACTGTACCGATTGTAACGGCAATACCGAATAATATTGGTAGGATGATCAGTAACCGCTCGTCTATATCATAGATAAAGGACAGTTGAATAAGAGCAAATAGCACTGTAATTCCAATCCCCGTGATAATAATGAACGCAGACCATCTTCTTCTAAATACAAGGTTTCTATATTTTGATTCTTCGGGATTCTCCGCGCTGACTTGCTGCTTTGCCCTCCCAATCATACTGTTAATGAATAAAAATAATGCAGCTAGATAGAATTGCATCACAGGCATGAGGAGAACGGTACGGTAGGATTTATCTGCCCAGTTCGTCACCTCTCCATTAAAACTATATTGCATTGGGAATCGTTCAGGTATTCGGTCATAGAATTGAAAAGTAAGCACGAGGGTAACAAGAGATATAGCGAAAGCAATAAAGAACCAGCCATTTGAATACGTTAATCTCTGAGTTCTAAAGCTGGTATCCACTACAACTTGTTGAGACTTTCCGTGGCTCCAATTTTCATTGGCTTTCATTACTTTCATTTGTTTATGGAACCGTAAATAAACGATGAAACTGATAAGGATGTATAGGACTAAGATTGCACTGAGAAGCAAGCTGAATGTATTTTCATCACCTTGCATAAGAATCCCGGCTGCAAAATAACCGACGACCGCTACTATACCAGCTGCCCCCATGGAAACAGAGTATTTTTTACGCATGGTCTGTAATTCTGTTCGTTCATAAACCTCCTCAGGTATGGATACACCGAAACTCTCTGTTTTTCTTGTCCAATAGGGAATAAACATGATTGATAGGAAGACGGGGAGTATCACAGCTGAAAAAATTAAACCGAACACTAGAAAATCCATTACCTATCATCCTTTCCATCTGGAAATTCTACAAATAACTCTTTGCACATAGAAAGAAACTTCTCTTCACTTACACTCCGGCAAACAGCTTCAGCAATAAGAGGGTGAAGCGTCTGCTTAAGATTACTAAGATAATCTTCATCTGCAGGTTCTACCCCGTCCGGATTGACGACCACACCTTTTTGCCTGTGAATTAATATGAACCCTTCCTGCTTCAATTGTTGATAGGCTTTATTCACTGTATGCAAGTTGATACCGATATCAGCAGCCATAGCTCTTACTGAAGGAAGGCTTTCCCCCGGTTTAAGATCTCCCCGTGCGATTCCTGCGATGATTTGATTTTTAAATTGCGTATAAATTGGGTCTTTTCCTTCTAAATCGATGCGAATGTACAAAAGCGACACTTCCTTTTGTTTGCTTGTTATATTTATAGTATAACAGTTATAACTAAAGAACAAGAAAAATTAAAAA
>NZ_JRNX01000999.1 GCF_000786645.1 Halobacillus sp. BBL2006 | reverse complement strand
CGCTTCTGTACGATAAGTCAACATCGATGCGCTGACGCTTATCGTGTTTCCTTTATCTCCTACAGCTCAGTTGAGTTGCGAAGCCTAGACCCTCGAGTCGCTGCAGTGGAGAAAGCACACTCCACTTGCACCGCTTGTCTTATGCTTGTCGTGTCTTTCGAGGCTTCTCCACATCCTAATCGTCCAGTCAATACGCCGCTGTTCAAGGCGCTTCCACCTTTAAGTTAGGAGTGTCGCCGTTTTCCCCGTCATCATGCGCATATAAGTCTCTCGGAACTCTCATCATGAGTAAGGAGCTTTAATGAATCATAGTGCTTTCATTCCAGCCTTGGACCGCCCTTTTCTAACTTTATGAGGCAAGAAATTTATGTTCAATTTCGATAACTCTATATGATAAGGGTCGTGGGAGAAGGGAGTAGGCGAGATCCCACAGGGCGCAGCAAGAGGAAGCTCGCCGGTTCCCCCACAGGAAAGTGTTCAAACGCGGAGACGCCCTGATAGACACGACACGCATAAGCATAAAATCAAAAGGGATGTGATTTTCCATTCCGTTGATTTTCTACTTATGACGCGAGTGTCTGGGCGTTACAGCTAGACGAGCCCTTCCCCAACGACCCTAAAACTACATAAACAT
>NZ_JRNX01000114.1 GCF_000786645.1 Halobacillus sp. BBL2006 | reverse complement strand
TTTGGTGTCATGCTTTTTAATTAAATTGATATAGCGATCGATATGTGAACTGGTTTCAATATGGAAGGTGATTTGATCGACGCCGATGTTGAGCATCTCCTGGATGAAAAACTCATTGTCATTGGACATAATGTGAACATCGAACTTCATATCTGTTATTTTTCTTAATTGTTCAATTGTTGAGATACCGAGGGGCATGCTAGGGCTGAAACTTCCATCGATGACATCAATGTGTAAAGTATCCAGTCCTGCACGTTCAATTTCTTTCACGCTTTTTTCTAAATTACAGAGATCCGCACACATAATGGATGGAGCTATCGTAATTTTATTTTGCATGTTTGTGCCTCCTTGTTTTTGCTTTTGTGCCTTTTTTGTCATGTTACTGCATGTTTTAGAAAATGTAAAGGGTTTCTTTGCGCTTTTTTGCATTTTTATGCCCGTTTTAATTTTTTCCGAATGAAAAAATGTGATATAATTTAGGAAATTCTAAGAGGAGTCATACGTTTATGCTTAAACAAGAACGCCAACAAAAAATTGTTGATATTCTAAATGAGGAACACAAAGTGATTGCAAGCGACTTAAGTAAACGACTGTCCGTTTCAGAAGATACGATTCGAAGAGACTTAAAAGAGTTGGATAACCAGGGTGTTATTAAAAGAGTGCACAGTGGGGCGCTCAGAAAAGGACCTCCCGTCGAAGACTTTTCAACGCGGCAGGGGATCTATAATGAAACGAAGGTGAATTTAGCTACCAAGGCCCTGGACCTGATCAAAGACGATATGGTTATCTTAATCGATGGCGGGACAACGAACTTACAATTGGTCCATCAGCTTCCTCTGTCCTTAAAGGGTACGGTCATTACCAACAGTCCACCGATTGCGATGGCACTCTCTAACCATAAAAATGTGGAAGTGATTATGATTGGAGGGACCTTATTTAAACAGTCCATGGTTAATTTGGGGATTGATACCTTTGAATCACTAACGACAATGAGGGCAGATTTATATATCATGGGGATTTATAAAATTGATCCTGAAATAGGAATAAGTGTGCCAAGTTTGTCCGAAGCCTTAGTGAAGCGAAAAATGGCATCTATTTCTACAGAAATCCTTGGGATGGTAACGAATGATAAGTTGGATACGATTTCCAACCATATTGTTTGTCCGACGGATCATCTGACTTATTTAATCACAAATCAAGTAAAACCAGAGATTAAGGATTTGTATGAGAAGCAAAAAATTATTGTGATGGATTAAAATACTTAAGGCTTGTAGTACAAATAGCATTTTATAAAAGTAACAATAAGCAGCAGGTCACCTTTTATCGAGGGTGATCTGCTTTTCTTCTATATTGTGTTTGGAAATTGCTATGCTTGAAACAAATCCAATCTGATATGAACTAAATGTGTTCACACGGACGAAGGAAATAGCCAATGACCTCTTAGTGGAAGGAGCAAACTGGCAGGACAGTGTGGCTTCTTTAGCGAAGCACTCCGATATCATCATTACCGAGCGATGTGGAAGAGGTGTACTTCGGGGAAGAAGTCATCTTAGAAAATGCGAAACCAGGTTTTTGTCATCGATATGACGACGTCCTCTCCAGATTTAGCTCAGGAGGTCGCAGAAAAAGCAAAAGCGACTGATATTTCATAACTTAAAAACGTATCCAAATGTAATGATTGTTTTATCACACCTTGGTTGCCAAGAGACCCCCGGTTGACGGGTAGATCCTTTGTTGATATAATTAAAATTAATTATTCTTGTTCGTTTACAATTGAAAGCAAAGTAACTAGTAAGTCACTTTCGTCTGGAATGAATATGCAGAGCAATAATAGTAATACATTGTGGATCAGTTCCACGCAGGAGGTAACAATTTATGTTACAAGGTAATGTTAAATGGTTTAATGAAAGTAAAGGTTTTGGTTTTATTGAAGTAGAAGGGCAAGACGATGTATTCGTTCATTTCTCTGCTATTCAAGGCGAAGGTTTCAAAACGTTAGAAGAAAACGAGACAGTTTCCTTTGAAATTGTTGAAGGTAACCGTGGACCACAAGCTGCTAACGTTCAAAAATAAGCGTTACTAGTTAGAAAAGAGACTTCCGAATTCGGAAGTCTCTTTTTTTTTTATTAT
>NZ_JRNX01000113.1 GCF_000786645.1 Halobacillus sp. BBL2006 | reverse complement strand
GCTCCATCCGTGTAGGTGGGTTCGTTATTCACCTACATCGAATGGGGGTGGTTGGGAAGCTGCGAGACTCCCATGGGAGAAGGAGATAGGCGAGATCCCGCAGGGCAGTAGCCCGAGGAAGCTCGGCGCTCCCCCACAGGAAAGCGAGTAGCTTCCCAATCACCCCTGCCTCCCAATATGGCAAACGAACCCCAAAACATCTCGAAACTAAGTCTTCCATAATCCTGCACGTTTGTGTAAATAAGCTTAGCCTTTTCATTTATAAAATTCCGGACATGTTCATAGAATTTCCTAAAGGAGTGTATGGACATGTTCGAATTCATAGAAACCTTGTCACCACTGAACCAAGCGCTGTTCGTAACGATCATCACCTGGGGGATGACGGCGTTAGGGGCAGCCCTTGTTTTTACAACGAAAAACATGAATCAGCGGATGCTGGACGGTATGCTTGGTTTCGCCGGTGGCATTATGATTGCAGCAAGTTTCTGGTCCCTGCTTTCTCCAGCCCTGGAGATGGCCGAGAATCATACGATGCCCGCCTGGATTCCTGTAGCAGCCGGATTTTTACTAGGAGCTTTATTTTTATGGGGAATTGACAAGGTCATCCCCCACCTCCACCCTAATGCATCCATCTTAGAAGCAGAGGGGATCAACCCAATCAAGAAAAGAAAAAGCACGCTTCTTGTGTTAGCGATTACACTACATAACATTCCTGAAGGGCTTGCTATTGGCGTTGCCTTCGGGGCCGTAGCAGCCGGGTTTCATTCCTCTTCGCTCACAGCAGCTTTCATATTAGTGCTGGGAATATGTATTCAAAACATCCCCGAAGGAGCCGCTGTATCCCTTCCTTTACGGAGGGAAGGCATGTCACGTCGGCGCAGCTTTTTTTACGGGCAGCTATCTGGTATGGTCGAACCTATCGCCGCAATGATTGGCGTAATGACGGTCACATTCATCCAGCCTCTTCTCCCGATCGCTTTAAGCTTTGCTGCTGGAGCAATGATTTTTGTCGTCAATGAAGAAGTGATTCCAGGTTCGCAAGAGAACGGAAATAATGACCTCGCTTCTTTATGTTTGATGGTAGGTTTTACAATCATGATGATCCTGGACGTGGCGTTTGGATAAAAAAATGTCTGCCCTCTTTGAAGAGCAGACATTTTTCCTTTAATTGTCATTCTTTATTTCTGGTCTTGTCTCTTTATTCAAATACTCATTCGGTTCTTCCCCAAACTCCACACTATGGTTCTTGAATTGTGACAATCGACCATTTCTATGTTCTCCATGGCTCTTATTTTCCTTGAACTGTCGATTTGGCTTCTTATCTTTTTTACTCACTGCCTTCACCTTCCTTAAAGTAGGTTACTCTTATTTTTTTACTTTATGGTGAAGTTATACATAGAAATGCGACTTCCATTAGCAAGGAGCAGCAAGGTGTTGTTTGCTGGATCGTTCAATGACCTGAGGATCGACATTTTCCAAATGCTTTCGGAATAAAATCATCACCAGCAAATGAACTTTCGCTTGTGTGTATTTATAAAAAAACCAGGGCAAGGAAGGCATGTAATCGTGGATGGCGACAATCGCTTCTGCCTTGTTCGGTATTTTTCGAAACTCGAGCCTTCCACGGATATTTTTTTGGTTATCCGCAAGCCAGCCGCCTGTAATGTAATAAAGCGCACGGTCTGACGTGCTTCGCTCTTTCGAGTATGTCAATTCTAAAAGAGGCGCATATTTGAAGAGAAAGCCAATTTGGCAGCTATGCACTTCGTCTACACGTGTTTTAATCCAAGGGTTTAACGTTGTTTCCAACCACTTCAAGTAATACTTGGCGACCCAGTCTGAATCTTTTCCTTCAGGAATCGGAACGCGCTGGACGGACCGGACATCGTGACGGACTGGAGAAAAAGAGAAAGGATTTTTCTTCGATTTAGATTCTCCGTGGTCAAGAGCTTCTTTTGCCGCCGCTTCAAATGGAGTGGTACCATGACTCCACCTAGGGTGTGTATGCTCCTTTTGGACAGTCATCGGATGGGCCAAACTTTCGATTAAAGGGTAAACCATTTCTTTAGATGAGCCCGTCACAAACCGAACCCATAGACGGGAAAGGTGAACGGTCATAAACGGAAAGGAGACCATTTTCAGTTTCTTCCCCATAATATCTGCTACCTTTTCCATCATGGCCTGATAAGTCATGACTTCAGGTCCGCCGACATCAATGGACTGATCAGATAGCTCATCATTGTCAACACTTTGATTCAACGTCTGCACTACATCTTTTAGTGCAATCGGCTGAGTTTTTGTCTTCGTCCATTCCGGCAAAAGCATAAAAGGCAGCCGCTTAACGAGCTTCGCCAAAATCGGAAAAGAAGAACCTTTTGGACCTACAATCAGACCTGCTCGAATTGTCGTAACTGGAATCCCATAGGCGCGAAGGATTTTTTCCACTTCTAACCGGCTTGATAAGTGACGAGACAGCGATGAGGCTGCTTCAGGAACGATTCCACTCAAGTAGATAATTTGTTTGATCCCCTGCTTTTTCGCCGCTTGAGCAAAGTTATCGGCTAAAATCACATCCATGTCTTCAAACGATCCTTGCGTAAGCTTGGCTGAAGGCAACATGGAGTGTACCAAATAGACAGCAATGTCCGCTCCTTCCAAAGCTTTCTCAGCATCAGCCATGGAATACAAATCACAGGATCTCCATGTGACATGTTCACTGTTTTCATAATGATCTCCATTACGGGAGAGCGCAATCACTTCCGTATTTTTGGTCAGTTTCTCCATTAAGTTTTGACCGATATATCCGCTCGCACCCGTTAAGGCTACGACTGATTTTTGCTTATTCATCGACTCATCCCCTTCAACTTCTTATATTTGGGGTACCCTAATCGATGAACGTCTTAACGTGTTAACTTGCGGGCGATAAGCATGAATTTTGACAGATTCTCTAATATGATTTAATTTATTGTAGGAAATACAAGTAACTTGATAAGGATTACAGGAATTATCTTTTATTATCATATTATAAAAAAGGAGGTCCATAATGAAAAAGTTATGGAATCAATATATAGAGGCATCTTTGATTAAAAAAATCACCGTCGCCTTAATTTTAGGGATTCTGACCGGCCTGGTTTTCGGTAAAGATGCAGCCGTGTTAGCACCTTTTGGTGACTTGCTGCTTCGTCTTCTTAAATTCATTATCATTCCATTGATACTCTTCACGTTAATCGTAGGAGTAAATCAAACAAATATCGGAAGTTTAGGGCGTATGGGAGGAAAAGTATTTCTCTACTATTTAGCGACCTCTGCTTTCGCTATTTTAATCGGGGCAGCGATTGCCAGCTTGTTCAAGCCGGGACAAGGGTTGTCCTTAAGTGGAAATGAAAGCTTTGATGTTCCAGAAAACCCTGGCGTCACAAGTGTCCTCTTAAATATCGTTCCCGATAACATCGTCGTTGCCTTTACAGAAATGAACCTATTAGGCATTATCTTTACGGCGATCGTGTTTGGAATCGCCATTGCCTATTTACGTTCCACGAAAGCGTACCAGGGTTTGGGGGAACAGCTTTATAACGTCATCGATGCGTTAAATGAAACGACGATGACGGTCATGAAAGGCATCCTGCAATATGTGCCAATCGGTATTTTTGCCATCATCGCCGAAATTGTCGGCAGCCAGGGCGCAGACACGCTGCTTTCATTAGGAAACTTTATTGTCGTATTATATGTAGCTTTACTTGTACAGCTGGGCATCTATATTGCCGTGCTTGCTTTCACGAAGAATTCACCGGCTTCCTTTTTCCGTGAAGCCCGCACCGCTATGGTTACAGCTTTTGTCACACAAAGCAGCTCAGGTACGCTGCCTGTTACGCTGAACGCGGCTAAGAACCTTGGGTTGAATAAGAGTTTATATGGATTCAGCCTGCCTCTAGGCGCAACAATCAACATGGACGGAGCCGCCATTCGTATCGCGGTTTCTGCCGTATTTGCAGCAAACGTCATCGGAGAGCCTCTAAGCTTTGTGTCGATCCTGCAAATCGTTATTGTTGGAACGTTAGCTTCTGTCGGTACGGCCGGAGTACCGGGCGCTGGAATCATTATGATCGCAACCGTATTCTCTCAAGTCGGTCTTCCGATGGAAGCCGTCGCCCTCCTGACCGCTGTGGATGTTCTCGTCGGAATGGGAGCTACTGCTTTAAATGTCACGGGTGATTTAGTCGGTACATCGATTATTAACAAGTCCGAGAAAAAAGAATGAGTCATCCTTTAAAACATCCTGACCTTCTCAGAAGGTCAGGATGTTTTTTCTAAAGGTAAATGAAAAATGAATCCTTCGTAGCATTTCTCCTTATTAACTTATTTCACCGATGTTCGTCTGTACATTATTCCCTACACATTCGACATAATCTCTAAAACCTTAACAAAACGATATAGGAAATTCGTATACATATTAAAAATCGCCATAATCATTCCATATAAACTAATATTTGCCAAAATTTGATAGATTGAAATATAGTAAATTTATAACCTATCAAAAGGAGGAATTTGAATGTCAAAGAAAGCGCTTACCGTTTTATTGGCGGGAGGA
>NZ_JRNX01000112.1 GCF_000786645.1 Halobacillus sp. BBL2006 | reverse complement strand
GCTTTGAGAGAATAAGAAAAAAGAAATCCCAAAGCTTGATAAAAGCGCCGCCCCCCATAAAAGAAGAAAGTTCTTATTCTTAAAAACCGATGGTATGTTTTCTGTTTTTTCAGTGGTCACCAATGCTGCTTCTTTTACTGACATGCATCATCCCGCCTTTAATTGATGTGTTACTATTAGTTTAAGACTCTGATTTCCATCAGACGATGAGCCTGGGAACGAAATCATTTCCGTCTTGAGGCGGAATTTAGTAAAGGGGATTAATATAAACACCTATCAGCGTAAACCAAGAGATATCTCCCTCTACAAAAAAATGTAAACGTTGTCATATAGTGTGATAAAATGAAACCATAATCCATAATGTACCATTTTCATGAGGGAGGAAACGAATAGAATGTCCAATTATGGCAATCAGGTTCAATTTAAGGTGTATCAGACGATGACAAATCCCGATCCGGATAGGCTTCCGGTAGTTTATGAGGAATGGGAAGCACTGGCACGCGAGAAATTGGAAGACGGTCCTTTTTATTATGTCGCCGGCGGTGCTGGCGGAGAAGAAACGATGGAAGCGAACTTACGCACATTCAACGAATGGAAGATCGTGCCCCGGATGCTTCGGGACGTTGAAAATCGTGACCTCTCGATTGAACTATTTGGACAAACGTACATGTCACCACTGATGCATGCTCCGATTGGTGTTCAATCCATCATTCATTCGGATGGAGAACTGGCCTCAGCAAAAGCTTCTGCGAAAATGCAGGTTCCTTATATTACGAGTTCTGCTTCGACGAAGTCTATGGAAGAAATCGCAGATGTGATGGGCGATGCCCCCAGGTGGTTTCAACTCTACTGGAATCGTGATCCGGAAGTGACCGCGAGTTTTCTTAAAAGAGCAGAGAAGTCAGGGTATTCAGCCATCGTGGTGACATTAGACACGCCTATGATGGCCTGGCGGGAATATGATTTAAAGAATGTTTACTTACCGTTTCTAATCGGAGAAGGAGTAGGCAACTATTTGACAGATCCTGCCTTCCGTTCTCAACTGCCTGTTCCACCAGAGGATGACCCTTCCGGAGCCATCATGCATTGGACGCAAACCTTTGGAAATGCGGGATTGACGTGGAGTGATCTATCCTTCTTAAGACAGCATACGAGCCTGCCGATTTTGTTAAAAGGTATTCTGCACCCTGAGGACGCTCAGCTTGCGATGGAGCATGGCGTCGACGGCATTATCGTTTCTAACCACGGCGGACGTCAGGTAGATGGATCGATCAGTGCGCTGGATGCTCTTCCATTGATTTGTGATGTCGTCCAAGATGAAATTCCTGTGTTAATGGACAGTGGAATTCGCAGAGGATCTGACGTAGTCAAAGCCCTGGCGTTAGGAGCGAGGGCCGTATTAGTCGGAAGACCGTGTATGTATGGTCTTGCTGTAGCAGGAGAGCAGGGAGTGCATGAAGTTCTTCGCAATTTGTTGGCGGATACGGATTTGACGATGGCTTTGGCTGGTCAAAGGTCGATTCGGGAGTTGAATCGTTCTGTGCTTATGAGAATTGACTGATTTTGATGATTTCAATAAAAGGTGGGTTTCCTATCCGCCTTTTTATGTAGTTTGTTTTAAACGCTATTCTTTTAAAAGGATAGATTTAATTCACTGATGAAAATAGGAACTTAAAGGTTATTTAGTTATTGAACATAAGTGCAGTTATCTGGAACACTTGATTTCGAGATGTATGAAGAAGATAAGGACTTCGGGGAATGACTCGCTTTCCGTGGGCGTATGCTGAGCCTCCTCTTGCTACTAGCGCCCTGTGGGGTCTCATCTAATCCGCTTATCCCACAGGAGTCTCCTCATTCCCCTACGCCCTTTGCCAAATGGCCATGTCCAAATCATAGTGGCACTAACTTGCCTTATTTATGATGGAAACCCTGCAGCAAAGCTTCTATTCGCCCAAGCTCCTTTCACAATACGAAAGTTTCGAGCTCTTCTTTATCGAAATGGGGGCCTGGAAACTGGGAGACTCCTGCGGGAAAGGAAAGGCTGGCTAGACCCCACAGAGCGCAGCTCGAGGAGGCTAGTCGTCTTCCCCGCGGAAAGCGAGCAGTTTCCAGGCCC
>NZ_JRNX01000997.1 GCF_000786645.1 Halobacillus sp. BBL2006 | reverse complement strand
ACCTGCGCAAGCCTGGTCCGCCCAGTGAAGCTGCGGGTCTTTATCTTCCAACACATCCAAAAACACTTGGACGAGATCATTTTCTAACAATGGCAGCACGACCTGCGTCTCAGGATCACCGAAACGCGCATTGAATTCAATCACTTTCGGGCCGTTCTCTGTTTGAATGAGGCCTGCGTAAAGAATTCCTGTGAACGGTCGCCCTTCTTTGACAAGCGCCTCTGCGGTCGGCTGTAAAATAGACTCTACCGCAAACTGATAATCTGTTTCAGGCAGATCCGGTACTGGCGCAAATGCGCCCATGCCGCCTGTATTCGGCCCTTGGTCTCCTTCGAAAGCCCGCTTGTGATCTTTCGCCGGGATCATCGGGTAAACGTTCGATCCTTTGACAAAAGCCATGAGCGAGAACTCTTCCCCTTGCAAAAATTCCTCCACGACGATTTCCTTGCTCGCATCGCCAAATTGGCCTTTTTCAAGCATGTCCTCAGCCGCTTCTAAGGCTTGATCGACGGTTTCCGCAACGACCACGCCTTTCCCAGCAGCCAGTCCGTCCGCTTTCACGACAATCGGTGCACCTTTTTCACGAATGTACGCTTGCGCCGCTTCTACTTCCGTGAACGCTTCATAATCAGCTGTTGGAATTTCGTATTTCGCCATGATCTGCTTGGCGAAATGCTTACTTCCTTCAATCAAAGCCGCTGACTGAGTCGGACCGAACACTTTTAGTCCTGCCTCTTGCAAATGATCGACTAAGCCATCGAGCAAGGGATTCTCTGGTCCAACAATGGTCAGATCGACCCCGTTTTCTTTGGCAAAAGTGACGAGCTGCTCCTGCTCAGTTTCAGGAATCGATACGCGTTCCGCAACCTCTTCCATTCCGGCATTCCCCGGTACTGCAAAAATTTTATCCGCCTGTGTGCTTCTGGCAAGCTTTTGAATCAGGCTATGCTCACGGCCTCCGCGACCGACCACCATAATATTCATTCCATCCACT
>NZ_JRNX01000996.1 GCF_000786645.1 Halobacillus sp. BBL2006 | reverse complement strand
AGGAGGCTGGCCGTCTTCCCCGCGGAAAGCGAGCGGTTTCCAGGCCCCCATTCGCCACCATAAAAGTCTCGAAACTGAGTCTTCAAGATAAGGGAGCTTTTATCGAATAAGAAGTATCAACAAAAAGGTTTACATGTCTTTAGAAAAGGAGTTTTTTTGTGAAAGTCATAGAAAACGACTGGTCAGAAATCTTAAGAGATGAATTTAAAAAGGACTACTATCTTCGTTTAAGAGAGCAGTTGAAACAAGAGTACACAAAAGAAACTGTTTATCCAGATATGTACGAGATTTTTGCTGCTTTACAATACACTCCATACAACGGAACGAAAGTAGTCATCCTAGGCCAAGACCCCTACCATGGTCCTGATCAAGCTCATGGATTCAGTTTTTCAGTGAAACCAGGTGTGAGTATTCCGCCGTCTCTAAGGAATATATATAAGGAATTGGAAAACGACTTGGGTTATCCCCCGCCATCCCATGGACACCTGGAGTCATGGGCGAAAGAAGGCGTTCTGCTTTTGAATAATGTGTTGACAGTAAGAGCTCATCAAGCACATTCCCATCAAGGTTTAGGGTGGGAAATATTTA
>NZ_JRNX01000111.1 GCF_000786645.1 Halobacillus sp. BBL2006 | reverse complement strand
CATCGGAATGCCTGCCTTGGAAATTTATATTCCTTCACTTTCCTTATGCGCCAAAGGTGTTTATTCCAGTAGTGGTTTCGAGACACTTATATGGTAAAGGGGCGGAGGGAAACGGTGAGACTCCTGTGGAATTTGCGGGACAGGTGAGACCCCGCAGAGCAAAGCTCGAGGAGGCTCAGCGCCCGCCCCACGGAAAGCGAACCTTTTCCCGCAGCCCCAAACTCACACGAATGTTTCTCGAAACTGAGTCTTCAACAAACGGGAGCAATAGTGTAATAAGGAATATCAATAACACTAGAGCAATTCTTAAATATGATATTTGTCCATTAGTGCTTTCTCCACTGGAGGCGGAACAAGATCGGAGATATTCGCCCGATACTTGGCAACTTCCTTTACAATACTTGAACTTAAGAATGAATACTGATTATTAGTCATCATAAAAAATGTTTCAATTTCTTCGTTAAGCTTTCTATTCATGGAAGTGATTTGCATTTCATATTCAAAATCACTGACGGCACGAAGTCCACGGATAATCGCCTGAGCATTTTTTTCTTTAGCATAATCCATCAACAGGCCTTCGCAAGCATCTACGGAAACATTATCCATATCTTTTGTAACTTCCTGTAACAATGCAAGTCTTTCATTCACATCGAATAATGGGGATTTACTCTGGTTATTAAAAACAGCTACAATCAGGTGATCAAAAACCTTCGCACCTCTTTGGATGATATCTAAATGTCCATATGTAACCGGGTCAAAACTTCCCGGACAAATCGCTAAACGTGTCATAGCATTTCCTCCTCACTCAAATATAGATACACCTATATTCGTTCCGTAAATATCCGATTTTATTAGTTTTAATCTCCCGACTGATTGAGGGATTTTTTCTGAGGCATCGTGTTCACAAATGATGAACCCTTTCTCTCCAATCAAATCATTCTCTAAAAGCGCTTCCATCAAGTCCTCGTAGGAGAACTTTTTATAAGGTGGATCCAAGAAAATATACTGGAACGACAATCCTCGTTTACCTGCTGCTTTAATCGCCCTCATCGCATCGGTACGGAATACCTCCGTCCGTTCTTGGATGTTCAATAACTCTATGTTTTCATAAATTGTTTTAATCGCTTTATGTTGTTGGTCGACAAATACACATGATTCGACTCCGCGGCTCATAGCCTCAATACCGAGTCCTCCACTGCCAGCAAATAAATCCAGAGCATGGCCTCCTTCAAAATAAGGACCAATCATATGAAATACGGCTTCTTTCACTTTGTCCGTTGTCGGCCGGGTTTGATGAGAAGGAACAGATTTCAACTGTCTACCTTTGAACTCTCCAGCAATCACTCTCATGTTATGTACACCTCTTTTGTCATCATTCTACATTATCCTACCATAAATTCACTTCGTCAGGAAATATGTCAGACTTGAAAGAATTTGGCTAACTTTTGAATAGAGAAAAGAAGCGTTGGTCATACTAGAGTTGAAGCGGAACAAACTGCTTCTGAAAACGGAGAAGGCTTACATCCCCATAAGCGCTTCCTCCGGTTTCTCCTCTCCCTTTACTTTTTTGAATTATATTGAATGATTCAAAAAAGAAGGGCTGTCTGTTTAAGGCAGCCCTATTTTTTTGAATAAAAATCGTAGATTCACCTTCTTTTAACCCAATTCTTAAAAGATCTTTTATATAGGACCCATTTATATAAAACTTACCTTTAATCTCACGGAGTAATCCTTCACCGAATCCAAATTCTTGCTCATTCACTATAAAAGTCGATTGTCCTGGATAAAAGCGATAAATATTTTGAGGTGTAGACACCCGAAAAGCTTGTGGTGAATCAAGAGTCGTAATAGAATATTCCGCTTCTTTCACTAATTCAATTAAAGGCAGATAAAGGGTTCCCTCCATCTCAATAATGGTCCAAGGAACTTTCTTGTTATCGAATGCAACTGCTTGAGGCCGTTCAAAATAGAGAGGAACTTTTCCACCGCCGCCATTCGCTTTGAAAAACGCCGTCTTTCCTCCTTTTAATGAAGATAGACTCTCATCAGCATACTGGGTAAGTGACTGCCCCCCATTTTTTTGTAAAAGCAAAGACTTCCATTGTTTACGTTGCTTTTCAGTCAACGCGTTTCGGAGTTCTCCTATTAATTGGACCGAGTGGTCATCCATGCTCTTATTTTCAAATTCCGGAAATACCGTATCCGTAATCACGGATACGACCCACGATTCTCCTTCTTCTGCAAGGCGAGTTAAATGCTTTCGAAATAATGAGCGTTCTATGTCTTGTATGTTCCTATCCTCTATCGCTACATACCCCTCGCCTAACCGGAAAAATGATCGATCCAATTCGATCATCAACGGTCCGTACGCCTTCAAAACATTTTGAAGCTGCTTTCTTGTTTCCCTTTTCAACGTATGATTGGTTGAGTAGGTTATGATTCCGTTACCACCGCTCCATACCGATCTATCACTTTCTTGCAACTTAAGTGGAAAGCTTCTGTTTGTTGTCGAGACAAACTGTTGGAAGTGAATCCATTCTTTTTGAACGTCAAAGTTTTTTTCAGTGCTGCCCGCCCATGATTGGTCTAAATGCTGGTGGTCTTCAATAGAGATTTGATAAGCAGGTCCCCAAGCTGCGCCATTTCTCTCTATCCCCAACAACCAGCCTTTAATTAATTTAGTAGACGGCAGAGGAAGCTGATATGTCACGGTCGCGGATTGTGGGTCAGAAACAATCCATTGAATACGATTTCTATAGGTTTTTACCGAACAGTCTTTATCGTCTTCGTATGTACATGAAAAAGAATCAGCTTTATCAGGAAGCAGGATCGAATAGGAGCCTTGCGGAATCATTGAAAAAGAGTAGTTGACATAAATTGTATCGTTTTTGATGGTGAGCATTATGTCTATCAATGCTTGTTTACCTGAATTCATCCTTGATGCTTCTTGTTCCTTTAGAGAAGTCCACTGATAGAGGAGAAGGATGGATGAAATCGTAAGTAAGACCATGAAGGTCAGATATATTTTTTTCACAACTCCCCCCCTTTCTAACTATTCATATTGTACCAAACCCAAGCTTGGAGGAAAGGATTCACATCACCTCTATTTCATGCTAATGTTATTCATAGCGCGAAAGAAAAGGGAGAGAATCGTATGATACAAAAATTCATCGAGCTTGGCGAAGGGTATGCCGACATTTATGAACTTATTGAATTAGGAACATCGATGCCCGACCGTATTCAGCATGCCCTAGCTTTTTATAGTGAAAAGAATGGGCAGCCCGTCGCATCATTATCATTGGTCTTAAAACCAGCAAGAGAGAAATTCCAACCGATCTATATATGTAGGGAAGGCATTCCGAATCCTCACGAAAAGCCTAATCAGCGCTTTGACCTCTTTAAAGAAATGGCAGAAGCAGCGGGAAAAGAAGTGGCTGAATTCACCATCAAGCCATCCAACGTATTCCCTGAAACGGACCTTTTCTATCAGCATCTGATCGGAATTCTCAGAATGAACAAATTCATTTCACCTCTTTCATAAAAAAAGCATCCGCTGTCAGCCGGATGCTTTTTCTCATCTAAGAAAAATATAAAGTTTAAAGAACAAGCCGTTGGAGTCTTGTTCAACTTAATCAACTTGCTTAAATTCCCATTTTATAATCATACTGTTTAGCTTTATCAGGCTTAGCATTTTCAAAATCTGTACGAATATCAGGTTTATAGGAAGGAACAACACGGGAAACAAACGGTAAACGATCTAGTTTTTCCATCTTGTATTCCAAGTCCTCTTGATTCACGTAAAGCAATGCATACTTTCGTTTTTTAGAAGCATGGATAAGATGCCCATGCTTTTTGATCTGCCTGACATTTTTCATATGTTGAAAATAAACGATGATTCCTTGCCGTTTCGTTTTAATCATGGCGACACCCTACTTTACGGAGTATTTATCGACAGTTTACCAAATGTATGAAAAATGAGCAATTGTTCTTTAAGTAATTGATGGTTGTAAGGAGTTGAATTCACTCATGAAAACGGACCACGAACGGGCCATCGAAATTTTTCATAAAGAATTGACGACCCATCCGTATTTTGAACGGGTATTATTCAAAAGGATAACAGGTCTACCCTTTGTTTACCTTACTCCGAAAGAAAAAATCACTCAAAAGGAAATTGAAGATACGTTAAGGGTATCAGCCGCTAGAGCTATGAAAGGAAAGCGCCTGACCCTTGCAATGAGTTTCGTCCGCAAAAATCAGGCGCTCTATGTGTATCGTGTACGTTTTTTAGTTCCTCAACGAAAAATGTTCTGCTGTGGGAACCTATGTGATGATTGCATCCGTTTCACACAACCTTAGGATGCACAACCGCAGCTTCCACCACTGCCGCAGCCACCGCTGCAGCCTGTATCTGTCAAAGCCATGCCATTTTTCGGCACTTTGATTTGTTCACTGACGCTGAAGGCTACATTTTCACTGATTTCGTCCAGCAGTTTTTGCAATTCGCGCTCTGCCTTTTTAAAATGAGCGACTTTCTCATGCATGTCCATTTCACGCTTAACGGAACGGACTTTTTTCATGATCGAACTATAATCAGGATGATACCTTCCAAAACGTTGGACATCCTCATAATGTTCTTTCATATTATTAAAATCCTTAATCAGCTTTTGAGCCTCAGAATCATTTTCAAGCTCACACTTTGCCTGATGGTAATGCTGCATTGTATCTGAATTCATGACCATTTGGCCAATTGTCTCTGAACGGTCGAGCAGATCGACAATTTCCATTGTTGCTAACATGTATATGTCCACCCCCACTATCATTTTATCAAATAGGACAGCAGAATGAAATGAGAAGACTTAACTCTGCTGCCCGAGACTGTTAGTAATAGGGATATTCCATCTCTCTTTGATTCTTATTTGAATCTTTTTTTACATTTGAAAGGAGTTGCTGGAATTGACCTATAGCACCGTTTAACTCTCCAATGTGACGTGATACTTCCTCCCAATCGACATCTTCCATCAATACGCTAAGCTGTTTGATCCAGTCTTTTTTTGAAGTGGATTCTTGTTTCTTTACTTCTGGAAGAGAACTCCAAAAAGGATCGTCCTCCCCTAAAATGACCCACTTCTCATAATAGCTCTGAATGAGCTTATGGTTTTTCCTCAACTGTTCTTTAACGGGCGGATGATTATCTACAAAGTCTTTGAACCGCTGAACACTTGGGTGTAATGAATTTGTACTCATTAAGTTCACACCTCACTGTTAAAACTACTCTATAGCCTATGCAATAGTTAGAGGGCTGTTCATGGAATGGATAAAAAATTCTGGGTATAATACCTTCGATGAACTCCGATTCCAATATGAGTATAGCTCGGATCCAGTAAGGCCTCACGATGATCTTCACTATTCAGCCATCCATGCACAGCCGCAGTTGCGTCAATATACTGCGCAGCGATGTTTTCACCTGCCTGCACATAAGAAATGTCTCCTAACCTTTCTTTAAGACCATCTCCACTTGGTGAATAATGAGAGAAGTAGTTGTTGTCATTCATATCTTTGCTATGCAGAAAGGCTACTGTTGCAGCTTCCTCATGTGACTCAAGTGCTTTAAGATTGTACCTTGACCTTAAATGGTTCGTCATAAGTAAGATCTGTTTCTCCATTCCCGTCTCAATTTTTTTCCAATTCGATCCGTCAAGATTCTCTTTTATCGGAAGTTTCCCGCGATAAAGCACTTTGTAAGGCTGCAGTTTGAGAAGAATGTCATTCCTTACGAGTCTTATCGCTGACAACTTTTCAGTCATGACATCAAAATAAAGCTGAGCCGTCCAATCTTTGTCGATCGGAAGAAGAGGTCGCTCATAAAGGTCTCGTTCGGTCAATTCAAAAGTATAATTCCCAACATTCTCGATGCGGACAGTTCGGGGCAAATCATGATTCTGTGATATTTCCTGATACGTTTGTCCGATATGAACAGGTACGTCTTCTACACCCCCTACAAATGCAACAGCCGTCACGACTTCGCCCGATTGAATCCCAACCTGAGCCAGCTTATCTTCATAAATCCACCAATCATACCCATAGCCGCTTGGATCTTTTCGGTCAGGAGTGTCCCATTCGGCTAATAAATCATCTATACTTGCGTCTTTCCAATCAAAAATAGAACTGTTTTTTGCGGCTTGCCTCTCTTCTTCTA
>NZ_JRNX01000995.1 GCF_000786645.1 Halobacillus sp. BBL2006 | reverse complement strand
ATATGGCGGGTGAAAGCTATGGCAAGATTGAAGAAGAATCACCGTTTAAGCATAGAAACTCGTTTCTGCTTGCCGCTGTTATGTCCTATGGTGCGATTCGACCGGCAGAGTATAAAATGACAGACAACGATGGAAATCTTCTATATCGGATTGAGAAAAAAGGTGGGTTTACTTGGCGTGGCTATGTTCAGCATGCCGAAGGTGACTATGTCGCTTACACCGAAATTTCTAAAAATAAAGCAACAGCTCAACGAATCTATCGCTATGTGGAAAAAGAAGGCTGCCGCTGGAGTGCAGAAGGGGATGAGATGGTCGCCCACTTCAAGGTGAAAGATGCGGACGGCAGGATTTGGGCGGTTATCAAAAATGGTGCTGTTCCACTGGAAGCGGCCGAGCGTTTCAGTGATATTCAAGGTTCTATTGTAGAATGGAAGATTAGAGAAGAGATTCCTCATTCACTTCTAGCCTTTGTTTTTTTACTTCAAACCAGATATCAAATGTGAAATCAGACTCCCTGTTTTTGAAACAGGGAGTTTCTTAATACTTATAATTAAAAAATGATCAAACGAAGGTTATTCAACAAACGTGCAGAATTCTGTAAGACTCGATTTCGAGA
>NZ_JRNX01000994.1 GCF_000786645.1 Halobacillus sp. BBL2006 | reverse complement strand
CCCTATGAAGGGGAAGAGGCAGCGCTTATCGAGTGCGCAAGAAGTACAGGACTTACACTTGTACCAGATGATCAGCGAGATCCATTTTTATTAAATTCTTACGGTCTAGGGGAGCAAATTAAATGCGCATTAGAAATGGGAATTCGTCATTTAGTGGTTTCCCTTGGGGGAAGTGCAACGACGGACGGTGGAACAGGACTATTGCAAGCACTTGGCTATCGGTTTTTTAATGATCAAAATGAAGAGCTGCCTCCTAACAGAAATATCTTGTGTGACATTGAACGGATTGACGAGTGTGGAGTATTACCGGAACTCAAAGACTGTCAGGTGATCGTCGCCTCCGATGTCACCAACCCTTTTTATGGAGAACAAGGAGCGGCTCACGTTTATGGACCGCAAAAAGGTGCCACAGAAGCTGATGTCTATCGTCTCGATTCCGGCTTGAGGAAATTCGCTTCTGTATGGGATAGCTATACAGGAGTTGATCTTCAGACCATCGATGGTGCC
>NZ_JRNX01000110.1 GCF_000786645.1 Halobacillus sp. BBL2006 | reverse complement strand
CTGGCATCTCTTTATCAAGAGATGATTGACTAAACAGCAGGATATACAACAAGAAGGACGGAATCGCGAGTGATTTTGTCCTTTTTTCTGTTTTTCTCTGCTATATTAGAAATCGGAAGAGTTGACATACTAAGATTAGAACCTATATCTTATAAAGATATGAACGATAAAAATCATTGATAGCTTTACTATACATGAGCAAAAAACGCTCTTATCTATTACGGGAGGTAGTCAGGAAAATGGAAAGTATCTCAGAAGAATCAGTTCTTAAAGGCGCTGGAATCGATTCCAGCGAAGTCATGCAGGATATGTCCTTTGTGTTATTCGGTGCATCTGGGGATCTCGCGAAACGCAAGCTTTATCCAGCTCTATATAATTTATTCCTTGAGGGGAAAATGCCTTCTTCCATCTCCGTAGTTGGATTAGGTAGAAAGCCATTCACAAATGAAGACTTTCATGCCCTTATTAAAGAAGCTCTGGAAACATTCTCGAGAACAGACATCGAGCCTTCGAACTTAAAAGAGTTCTTGGATAAATTCCGTTACTGTATTTTTGACGCGACGAAGCAAGAATCCTATAAAGATTTACAAGACTTTATTGAAAGTCGGGAGAGCGAACTGAATATCCCTGACAATCGCCTCTTTTACTTATCGGTGTCACCGAAGCTTGTTGAACTGATTGCTACCAACTTGCACAAAAACGGAGTCAGTCAGACAAAAGGCTGGAAACGTCTGATTGTCGAGAAGCCATTTGGAAGTGATTTAAAATCTGCTCAAGAATTGAATGCAAGTTTGAAGCAAGTATTCGATGAGGAAGAAATCTTTCGGATTGACCACTATCTAGGAAAGCCGATGGTGCAAAACCTTGAATCTCTTATCCGTCCGAATCCAATTCTGAAATCGTTGTGGGATCACCAGCAAATCGCCAATGTTCAAATCACAGCGAGTGAGACGGTCGGTGTAGGAACGAGGGCAAGCTATTATGATCATGCGGGTGCGATTCGTGATATGGTACAGAACCACCTCCTTCAACTCGTCATGATGACCGCCCTCCATCATCCGAAGAAACAGTCACCAAAAGAGATTGAAGAAAACAAGAAAGAAATCATGGAGTCCCTTCGCCCTGTAGCGAAAGACGAAATGGCAAATCACGTGATTCGCGGCCAATATGAAGCTGGCGAAGTTAACGGAGAAGGTGTAAAAGCCTATCGAGATGAAGAAGGCATTGAATCCTCTTCAAACAATGATACTTTCTTTGCTGCGCGATTATTTATCGACAATGAGTATTGGAAAGGCATTCCGTTTTACATTCGTACAGGGAAACGTATGGCGGAGAAATCGACGCATATTGTCATCGAATTCAAGAATGAAGCCGATGAAACGGACAATCCTGAAGAAGAAGGCATTGTCTCTAATCTCTTAGAAATTCAAATCAACCCAGCAGAGAGCGTGAGCTTGAGGGTGAATATTATGGACCAAACGAACCAACAGTTTGAGCCTGCCTTTATTACGTTTTCTAAGAATCCTTCTTCACAGCCAGAGGCTTACGAGCGTCTGTTGAATGATGCGATGCAAGGCAACTCTACCTACTTCGCTCATTGGAACGAAGTGGAACTATCATGGAAATGGGTCCAGCCGATTTTAGAAGCATTCCAAGACGATGCTCTTCCTCTGCATACGTACCCTGCTGGTTCTGAAGGTCCAGAAGCTTCTCATCAATTATTGAGCGAAGACGGATTCCAATGGTACTAAATTAAAGAGGTATTCAGTAATAGTGCAGGATTGTTGAAGACTCGATTTCGAGGTGTTTGTGTGGAGTAAGTGGCTTCGGGGAACAAGTCGCTTTCCTGTGTGGGAACTGGCAAGCCTCCTCGGTCGTTTTACTCCTAAGGGGTCTCGCCTAGCTCCTTCCCCCGCGGGAGTCTCGTTATAATCACATTACGTAAGACCATAGTGGACGACTGGATTCTAGAAGCATCCAAACAGAGTTCATTTCCATTGAGGCGTTTCCGTTATCCAAACAAATTCAAGGAGCACGTGGAAATTGCGAGACTCCTGTGGGAAGAGCGGGATAGGTGAGACCCCGGAGGACGAAGTCTGAGGAGGCTCAGCACACGCCCACGGAAAGCGAGTAATTTCCACGTCCTCCTCCCACTATTCTAAGCAGAGGAAACAAAAGTCTCGAAACTGAGTCTACAACAATCAGGAGCTTTAGTAGAATAAGAAAAATGTACAACAAGGATAAATCAATTTTTTAAATTAAGTGAGGAAAGTCGAACGGGCTACAGATGAATTTCCTACACTTTCATGAAAGGAACAGATACAGCTATGACAAAACAAAAGATGGGTGTCATCGGTTTAGGAGTCATGGGCGCTAACCTCGCCCTTAATATTGAAAGCAACGGATACTCTGTGTCTGTATATGATTATTGGACAGACCGAGTAGATGAAATGGTAAACAACGAAGCGAACAACAAACAAGTACAAGGTACCTACACCGTTGAGGAATTCATCGGCTCCCTTGAAACACCAAGAAAAATTCTGATGATGGTGAAAGCAGGCGAAACGACAGACAAAGTCATTGATACGCTGCTTCCCCACTTAGAAAAAGGCGATATCCTGATCGACGGAGGAAATACTTTTTACAAGGATACAGAAAAACGCGCTTCCTATTTGAGAGAAGCAGGCGTCCACTTTATCGGCACAGGTTTTTCAGGTGGAGAAGAAGGTGCAAGAAAAGGACCATCCATCATGCCAGGAGGCCCGAAAGAAGCTTACGACCAGGTGCAGCCAATCTTTGATGCGATTTCCGCTAAGGTGGAAGGCACCCCTTGCAGCACCCATATCGGTCCTGAAGGTGCCGGCCACTATGTAAAAATGGTGCACAACGGCATTGAATACGGTGATATGCAGCTAATCTGTGAAGCCTACTTCTTATTGAAAAATGTGCTTGGATTATCAGCCCAGGAGCTTCACGATGTATTTGCCGAGTGGAATGAAGGCGAATTGGACAGCTACCTTATTGAGATCACAGCTGACATTTTCACGAAGATCGATGAAGAAACAGGCGAGCCTTTAGTTGAAAGAATTCTTGATACGGCCGGTCAAAAAGGTACCGGAAAATGGACGAGCATTAACGCTCTGGAGCTCGGTGTCCCATTACCGATCATCACAGAATCCGTCTTTGCCCGTTTCATTTCTGCCATGAAAGAAGAACGTGTGAAGGCAAGCAAACAAATCAGCGGTCCTGAACTCAAACCTTTTACAGGGGATAAA
The DNA here is from genome assembly GCF_000786645.1 of Halobacillus sp. BBL2006. Taxonomy (GTDB): domain Bacteria; phylum Bacillota; class Bacilli; order Bacillales; family Halobacillaceae; genus Halobacillus. The sequence goes on along the minus strand of NZ_JRNX01000110.1, from coordinate 1,172 downwards.
CAAGCTGCGATTGAATCTGTGAGAAAAGCGTTGTATATGAGTAAAATCTGCTCCTACGCCCAAGGATTCGCTCAAATGCAGTCGGCTTCAAAAGAGAAAGAATGGAACTTGAATTACGGAGACATCGCGATGATCTTCCGAGGCGGCTGTATCATCCGTGCTCAGTTCCTTCAGAAAATCAAAGAAGCCTATGACCGCGAGGGCGAGTTGGATAACTTGCTGCTTGATCCTTATTTCAAAGGCATCGCTGAGGATTACCAATCAAGCCTGCGCGAAGTCGTAAGCCTTGGTGTTCAGCAAGGGATTCCAATGCCGGCATTCTCAAGTGCGATCGCTTATTTTGACAGCTACCGTACTGCGGATCTCCCTGCGAACCTGCTTCAGGCGCAGCGTGATTACTTTGGTGCTCACACGTATCAACGAAAAGATAAAGAGGGTACCTTCCATACGGAGTGGACAAAGGTAGAGGCGTAAACTAATCGCTTATATCTCAAGCCTCCTACATGCTAATTTTATATAAAGAAAATCTGAAAGCTCAGAGTTTAATGCTCTGAGCTTTTGTTTTGTATAGAGTTATTACTCGTCACTCGGCCTTTAGTACGGAATCAAGATCGCTCCCAATAACATTCCAACAATGCCTCCAGCTACCCCCATGATTATTAATATCCAACCATGTTTGTCTAATTCATAATCCTTTCTTAAAACGACTCCCATACAAATAGCGACTATACTAAGAAATACAGGAAAAATAACAATGGCTAGTATGGCAGATAACCAACCAATGGTTATAATTATTTTTCGACTATCTTTCTCTTTCCTTAAGAAACCTCCACCTAATTGTTTTATTTCTAAACAAAAATTTTCTTCAAACCCCTCTTCGCAAGAAAGTTCTCTTCTTTTGTAATCACTATAATATGATAAAATTTTCAGATTTTTACATGCTATACTATTTAGGAAGGAGGAGATCGATTTGAACAAGTCTATTGAGCACGCGATTCAAGATGAATATCCCGACGATTTTTCATGGTGTTATGGATGTGGCCGCTTAAATGGGGAAGGCCATCACTTCCGCACCGGATGGGACGGAGAGCAAACCGTCACTGTTTACACCCCGCGCCCGGAGCATACGGCCATTCCCGGATTCGTTTACGGTGGGCTTACAGCTTCATTAA
>NZ_JRNX01000011.1 GCF_000786645.1 Halobacillus sp. BBL2006 | reverse complement strand
CACCGGCTCCGCCCCAAATCCAGCCGCGCTTCTCAGCATTTCCACTCTTCTTAAGAAACGCCAGCAAGGCAGATAGAACTAAAATGATTTCCAATCCTTCGCGAAGTAGGATAATCATCGCATCCCACATCGTGTAGCTCGTTTTTTCCATAACGGAATTCAGTTGTGTCTCCATATCGGAAACAACTTCTTTTGCTTGTTCCGTTTGAGGTTGGTTAGAAGAAAGCAGTCCGAGCGCTTTCGTCATTTCATTTTCAATCGATTCATAAACGGTTGCAGAGCGTGTACTTACTTCCCCTTCAATACTTGGCCATACAGAAATGAACTCTTCCATTTTGGAAGCAGCCGCTTTTGCGTCTCCATCATCAATTGCAGACTGCGTTTCAGATAGAATATCCACTAATGTTTGGATTCCATTTCCTTCTGTCCTTGTTTCCTCTTCCGATGATGCTGGAGCTTCTGAATCATTTGTATAAGATTGAATAGCGCTGATCAAAGCCTCTATGTTTTCTGTTGCTTTCTCAGGATCAGAAGAAGCATCCAACGACGCACTTACGAGGCCCATCTTCGTCTCGATTGCTTCATAAGCTTCTGAATTTGCAGATCGAACAGAATCTTCAACACCTTCCCAGCCTTCATGGAAAGCTTCGTACTCTTCTTTCGCATGAGTCCAGTCCTCGCCTTCTGCAGATTCTGAGGCCTCCTCCAGTTCATGAGTTAAGCCCGTTAATGCTTTCGCACCTGGTTGTTCTGGTGATGCTGCATTCTCGTCCTTTGCTTTTGTATATCCTTCAATCGATCCGATTAGAGCACTCAGAGTTTCTTCTGCTTTATCCACATCTGAAGAAGCATCTAATGACGCGCTTACGAGACCCATCTTAGACTCGATCGCTTCATAAGCTTCTGCATCTGCAGATCGAATCGAACCTTCGATGCTTTCCCAGCCTTCATGGAAAGCTTCGTACTCTTCTTTCGCATGTGACCAGTCTCCTGCTTCAACCGACTCTGAAGCTTCTTTGAGTTCATGGGTTAACCCTGTTAAAGCTTTTGCTCCAGGTTGGTTATCAGTAGCAGTTTTATCTCCACCGGCAGCTTGTTCAACCGATTCTTCTAGTTCGGTCAAAGCATTGATCACCTTCTGCTTATCAGCATTCCCCCCTTGAGTCAGGGCTTCTGCCTTTGCCATAGAAGATTCAATAGACTCATAGGCTTCAGGTGAACTCTCCTCAATGCCTTCTTCAACCGCTTCCCAGGTTTCATGGAACTCGCTCAATTCTTCCTTGGCTTTATCCATGTCCCCTTGTTCCGCGTATGTAACCGACTCCTCAACAAACGGGAGCAACTTTTGATACGACTGTTCAACATTCTCAGCGTGTATAGGTTGATTTGCAAACCCTATAATGAAAGTAAATAAAAAAAGACTCGAGATCAGCTTCTTCATGTTACAACCCCATTTCTTTCTATTGACTTTAAAGATTGATAATCGTTTTCATTGATAACGATTATCATTATAAGTGAGGGAATACTATCTGTCAAAGTCAATTGCAAGAAATTTGCTTACTATTTCACTTGAGAAGCTTAATTGTCATAAACGATAGATTTCCTACAAGCTTCTCACCCAGCAAAATTTCTGAGAATTTTTGTCGGAGAGTGTAGCAATTTTTGTTACGAAAAGCCCCCATTCGAGGTATCTTTTCAAATATTATCATGAGATAATTTCTACATAAGATTCAATCTGCGAATAAGCGAGGTGATTCTGATTTACAAACTTATGAGAATCAGAAACGGACGGAAGGAAACGCTTAAAAACACAAGTACTCTAAAAGATAAAGTGTTTGTTGTACGGCAGGACGCAGAACGGATGGCTCATCAAATAAATTCCAACAGCTTTAAACACCGCTTTTGGAATATAAGAAAAGTTGATGAAGGGTAGGAAACTGCCTCTTTTTTTTTGACCAAATAATCCGTTATGTACGGATTACACAATCAGCTTTTTTATCAGGTTCTACGGTTTCTAAATAAAAGTCCTCCGCTTTCCAATATCGAGTCTGAAATTTAACAAGATTTGCCCTGGTTTCTTCCTTTTCTCGCTTCCATCTTTCTTCCCGAGGACAGTCCAAATAAATGATCCAATCGAAAAAAGATCTCCACTCCTCCCTTTGCAGAAAAACACCTTCTACAACAATGACTTCTGTCTCATTCAAATCAACCATTTCTTCTACGTGACAGTCAGCTTCTGAATCGTACACGGCAAGAGTTAATGCATTAGCTTTATGTACTTGTTGGAAAAATGAGGCCCTCAACTGCACCGTGTCCCACTGTAAGTAATAATACTCCTTCCATTCTTCTTGGTCAGTATGATACCGCCTATTACGGTTCACAATGTAATCATCAAGATGAAAGATGTGTACATTTTTGTCAGCTGTCTCAAAGTCGCTCGCCAACTTTCGAACGAATGTCGTTTTACCTGAGCGGCTTAATCCATCTATTCCTAGAATGAAGTGTCCCTTCGTTTCATCCAGTTTCAATCTATCAATAGTAAAAGAATCTTTTTCCAATTGCTTTCCCTCCTTGAAGTTTCACATATTCTACTAGATCTAAATTAACTGACAATCACTGAGAGGAGTCTGAATATGAAGCGGGGATGGTCATCGGTGCCCCCTCATCTTCTAAATAATGCAGTCCAAAGATCAGGAACGCCAAAGACAGGTGAAGAGGGCTCCGCTTCGTTCATTCTTCTTATTTCAATCGGTTGGAACTCATGAAAAATTTTCTTCAGCTTGTCCTCTGTGAATCCCAGTCCTCCTCTTAAGCTTTTTTCCTTATATACTTCCCAGTCAGATAGATCAGCTCCTCCAAGCTTTCCTCCTTCCACAAAGCAAGTCAGAGCGAAGAAACCTCCTGGTGGTAATGCTCTTCTGACTACATTGATGTAACACATTCTTCTGTGTGGAGCGATATGGTGGAAACATCCGGAATCATAGACGAAATCATACACTCCTTCCTCAATAGTTAAATCAAAGATGTCTTTTTGAATGAAGTTTATATTTACATCATGAGCTTCCGCTCGTTCTCTTGCCCATTTTAAAGTGGTCTCAGCAAGATCAATTGCGTCTACCTCCCAGCCATTTTCAGCAAGATATATGGCATTTCGTCCAGGGCCGCATCCTAACTCGAGGACCTTCCCCTTAGGAACGATCCCATCCTCAACGTAGGAGACCAAATTCTCATCAGGAGCATTTTTAAAGAACGGCACTTTTTTTACCCGATCGGAATAAAATTCATTCCAAAAATGAGTCGGCTCACGTAAGCATGAATCTAACATCTGCATCAATTCTTCATAATTATGGATGGTTTCTTCCATAAGTATCCCCCTTTTCAATCGCTACCTTTATTTTACTCTACTATGGATGAAATAAGGTTACCCACCCGTTACCATTCCGTTAAGTTCATGGATTGGATAACCCTCTACTGCTGCAGAAAATGCTAATGAACCGTCCATAAATGGGGATTAAGCAGTTTACTTTACTCTATAATGGCATCATAAACGAGTTTATGTATATTCGCATGAAAGTCTTCTATTCATCCTCAGCACTTGCCTATTCTCATTCTTACATGTTCCTACATTACAATTGTTACAATGACGTTACAAAAAAGGTGCTCTCCTTTAAAAGAAAGCACCTCCTATCAAACCCGTTTATTTTTTTGTTCGATTCTTGAACTGTGGTGCATGGTCTTTAGCAAACTCAATGATTTGTTTATACGTCTCCGGATCTATATCTTTAGTGTTCGGAATATAGAGCTTAGCCGTTCCTTCATCAATGATTTTAATTCTTGCTCCTCCACGAACATACAACGTGACATAGAGGAAAGGATCTTTCATTTGGCTCTCTACCATAAATTGTTTAGGAAAATCAGCCGTAATCAAAAGTCGGTCCTCTACTTGCTTCAAAGAAAGCTGGCTATAAAAATTAAGGTTTTTCACTTCACTTAGATACAACGAACGAGCACCCCTTTTAAGAACTTTTTGTTATCTTAACATCCTCATTTGATATCCGACATGTGGCACAGCAACTTCATTTCCCATCTTACTACTTGCCACACTTGTCTATTCCCTCACAAAGTGAATTTATCGTAAAAATTTCAATAAATTCTTGTTACAGTAAATTTCTCGCTCGACCTAGCAGACGCACTATTTTCATCAACCTTTCTCTTTCTTAAAAACGGTAGAGGCAGCGATAGAAGCTATGATATCAACGATAAACGTTAGTAAAACTCCCATTGATAAACCTCCCTCATCTATTTTTATACTGAAGAAATTGAAATAGAATCGATTCCCATATAACTAGTTAAAGGCACGTTTCTGCCTTGTCGATCCCACTCGTGGTAATCCCTAAACACTTTATGCACACTTCCTGCCTGTTTTTCTACTAAGTGATGAATCGCCAAAAAACTGCGCCAATAATCAAACATTATGCTAGTCAGGCTTTCTACGTAAAATTTACTGCCAAATTCATCCAGGGAATGCACTCCGTACTTCTCTTCAAATTCAAGGACCAACGATGACTCCACCTGAAGAATTTCTAGAAATTCGCTTTCTGTAAGCAGAGATTTACGAGCTAAGTTCTTCAAACCAAATGCTATCCTCCCGTTCTTCACCAAATTCATCGAGAAACAAATCAGAGTGATGAGAAAGTTCGTGGGCAACGATGGTAAAGAGATGCTTCTCCGAAAGAGTTTCATAGAACCGGTGGACGTGAGGAAGATTTCTCCCTTCTAGCTGCTGTAGAAAGAGATTTCTCCACTCTTGAATATCCGGAGACATTTAAATGGTGTCCTTGTTCGTGAAAGCAGGAATAGGAAGGTTGGAAAAAACACTCGTCGCTAACTTACTCGTCGTCCAGACAATTCCTTTCGGTAAAGTAGTAAGTTCATAGTCTTTTTTGAGCATGTTTTGGTAGTTCTCCATGACCTCACAGCATTTTAGAATAAATCCTTCGTGCTTCTCATAATCCTTCGTCGATTCGAACGCATACACATGTTTCACATTCATCTCCCTTTCCCCCTTCTTATGTAACGTTTTATTTCTTCTGCTATGACTGCTGGAGAATATGTTCCATTAATGACTACATCCGAATCCGTTTTGATCGTCTTTTCCATTTCAAGATAGCCGATTCTTCCACGTTCTATGTAAAAGGTTAAATCGGTGAAGACGTCAGAGAGTGAATGATCTGCATAATCTCGGATCACTCGTCTCGCCATAGCAATATCTAAGGGGGTATCAATATAAATGACCAAATCAAGAAAGTTTGCCATTTCCTTGTTCTGATAAGCGAAGGGATAATCCAACCATAAGTAGGACGTTTTCTCATCGTTTAGTACCTGCTTCATATCTGCGATGAGCGGGGTTAACTTCCATTGATCATAGTCGGCACCTGCCTCCACCCACTCTATTAAGTCTTTCGGGCTTTGTTCATAATCGTAGTCATCAAAATGGAGAGCCCTCGAATCCAAGAAAGAATGCTTCAATTCCTCGGTAATTGTTGTCTTTCCTCCACCTGAAACCGAAGTGATAGCAATAACTCGTGGCCCGGCCATCATTAGGACTCTCTGTCTTGCTTTCTATTTTTTTCAAGCTGCTGAAATTCATTACTTATGTTGTTCCATTGTTTTTCTTCTTGGCTTTCATACTCTGCACTTCTCGTCCTCTGCTCAACAGGAGCCGCATCATAGTCTCTGGATCGTCCGCTGTAAATGTCGCTGGTTGGCGTATAGTTGTTTCCTGACGTTACGTTCGATTTCCCTTTGCTCACTGATTTAAAGATACCTTTTATAACAACGAACATAATCAAACCTACAAAACCAAAAAATAAGTACATAAACACCCAACTTTCGTTGATCATTATTTGCTTGTTTCTGGTCTATATCGAACCAAATATGGTGTCGGTATAGAGCCTAAAAATGCGATCATTAGACCAAATCCAATTGACATAAAGGTGCTTCCAAAGGGAGAATTCCAAATGAAAATCATCATAGGCACAATAGTTAAAACGGTCATAATAAATCTAGAAGAAAAAGTGATATGATATGCCTTCCCACACTTACGACAGGAAATCACGCTGTAAAACCAATTCGCTCTAAAAAACTCCCCCCACTTGAAAGGCGTGCCGCAAATTTCACATTCTTGCAATTTTAACGCCTCCCCTCACTCCCCCATTCGGAGCAAGTACCTCTTCTCCGTATTTCGATATTGAACAATCAGAATCCCTTTCTTTTCTCTCGTTTGAAAAATCTTTGCTCCTATCGGAAGCTCGGTAGCCATACCTTTTTTTATCTCTCCAATTTGAGCATCCTTGGTCAGATCCTGTTCCTCAATCCAATCGACACCGTTTTTATATACTTTTCCTTCAAAAACAAACAGGTCGGCGTTTGGGTTTTCCTTCAACACTTGCTTTTTGCTTAAGAGACCGCCTTCTCCTTCTCCTGGAGAAGCAGAGCAGCCAATGACTAGAAAACAAAAGGTAACCAGTATGCTGATCATAACGTGCCAGGAGTCCCTCATGTAGCCTCCTTCTATAAAATTGCCCGCAGCTCCTCTGTCATTTGTTCGACTAACTCTGGAAGTCCATGAAACTGTGGCGGCGTATTTTGGAAAAGCTCAATGTTCCACCCATCCTTCTTCCTTCCCGCTATAAGCGTGTGGTGCGTGTTCAATTCTGGATTGATATCCGACTCCCCTAAGTGCCTCATTCCTGCAATTGCTCTCAGTATAACGCTTCCTTCTCCCAAAGAACGGACACTTTTTACTTTCGTTACAAATGGAGGCGTTGGGTGACTTTCGAAAATCGGTTGTAAATGAGAAAAGATTTCTTTAGGTCCTTTGGATAGGCTTCCGTCGAACCCGATGATTTCGCCT
>NZ_JRNX01000993.1 GCF_000786645.1 Halobacillus sp. BBL2006 | reverse complement strand
CCTTTCTGTTAATACAACACTTTTTCAGTGGCTTCGCTCCGCCTTCCGGGGTCTCATCTGTCCCGCAAATCCCACAGGAGTCTCACCGTCTCCCTCCGCCCCTTTACCATATAAGTGGCTCGAAACCATTACTGGAATAAACACCTTTGGCGCATAGGGAAAGTGGAGGAATATAAATTTCCATGGCAGGAATTCCGATGGTGAGAGCATGGTATAGAGCACTTTATGCTTATAGCACTGCGATAGTGGAAGACAATTTTTCTGGGTAAAGGGGTTCGTTTCTCCCATGCATCACATGAGTTGGTTGGGAAGCTGTGAGACTCGCGCGGGAATGGGTTGTCTGACGAGACCCCGCAGAGCAGAGCTCGAGGAAGCTTGCCGTCATCCCCGATGGAAAGCGAGCTGCTTCCCAACCAACCCTGAATCTCAATACAGCAACGAACCCGGTTATCTCGAAATCGAGTCTTCCACAATCCTGCACGTTTTTTGAATAACTCTGGGGGGCATAGACAGCGTATATAAAAAAGCCACTACAGTCATTGTAGTGGCTTTTGATATTGATCAATTATCATACTTAGGATTCAATATTACGATCTCTACTCTACGGTTTTTCCCCCAATTCTCTTCAGAATCATTGGGTACTACAGGCCTCGTTTCTCCGTAGGCGACTGCCGTGAACCGTTTTGGATCGAGTTGATCGGTATTGGATAGCAAATATCTGATTACACTGCTTGCCCTTGCACCCGAGAGCTCCCAGTTGGATGGATAACGGTAAGTTGAAA
>NZ_JRNX01000992.1 GCF_000786645.1 Halobacillus sp. BBL2006 | reverse complement strand
TTCGTACAGACGACGACTGGCTTTGCACCACTTTCATAGACCTGCTGTACATAGCGTTCTAAGCGGCGGAGGTTGAACTCCTGGGTCAGAGCGGTAACGATGAAAACCGTGTCCACATTAGATGCAATGACCTGTTCATTGTTACTCGTCCCTGCCTGTTTCCTGGAAAGTAAGGTTTGTCTCTCCAGCAAACGATGGATCACCGCTTTCTCTCCGTTTTCATAAGGCTGGAAGATAACCCAGTCCCCGACAGCCGGGTAATCCCTCGCTGTCACACTTTCGTAGTGGAAACGACCGGACAGATTTGCTGTGTATGTTTTTGTATCATCGGCCAAAGTATAAATGCCGTGAGAAAAACGTGTCACGCGCGCTGCGGATTCTGTACTTGTTACTTGAGATTGAAAAAATGGATGAAAATCTTTCCGTTTCATTTGATTCAATAATATTCCTCCTGTTTTGGGAGGACGTTAAGAGATGATGTGTCCTCCATTGAATGTTTGATTGTTAGACTTATAGCGAGGCATAATTAGATTTGTCATAAAACATCAGCTCCTAACTTATTGATTATGACTATAGTATACCAGACTACTCACAGAAAAGGACCTTTCGTTGATATTTCTAATTTAATTAAAAAATTATCGTTTGAAATATATAGCTTACTCCACATAAGTGCAGGATTGTGGAAGACTTGATTTCGCGATACTTTGGGTCCGTTGCCGGAATAGAATATGGGGTGGCTAGGGAAACAACTCGTCCAGCTGCTACACCCAGACACTCGCGTCATAAGAAGAAAATAAACGGAGACCTCCTTTTTCTATCCGAAACAACGGAAACACGAAAAAGTCTCGAAACTGAGTCTTCTTGAATAGGGAGCTTTAGTCGAACTTGAAAGATTAAGTCGAAGAACGACTTAGTACTCATCATTAATAGATCTAATAAAAACATCACACCTGTTAAACAGGTGTGATGTAAAATTAGCGTATTAGAGTTATCCACGAGATACCGCTTTTTTCGCGGAAATCGCTGCAAACGTGATA
>NZ_JRNX01000991.1 GCF_000786645.1 Halobacillus sp. BBL2006 | reverse complement strand
AACGACCCTACGTCGTGTAGGGCCGCGGAAAGGGAGTCGTTTTCCCCGCCACCATTCTCTCACATGAAAGTCTCGAAACTTAGTCTTCCTGAATAGGGAGCTTTTCTTGCATAAGAAAAATCACAGAAGAGATAAAGCTTGGACTTCTTTAAAGGAAAGGACCATGGAAGTATTGGTCGTAAGTTTTGAATGATGTATAATATACAACGAGTTTAAAGGAGGAGAGACAATAAATGGCAAAACAAGATAAACCTAATTCCCGTTCTACCCGTTATGAAAAGAGGAGAAAAGGAACAATGATGGTGACCTTGCTCTTAAGTGCAGCTGCTCTATTGATTGTCGTGTACATCGCTGTCATGATTTTCGGTGGAAGTAATCAAGCAGGTAATGCTAAGCAAACAGAACAAGCAAGTACTGCGGAAACATCTGATGCTGAAACGTCGAATAAAGAGTCTGAGAAAGATTCCAATAAAGAGGAATCTTCAAAAGAACTCCAAGTCAATGAAGAGAAAAGTAAAAA
>NZ_JRNX01000109.1 GCF_000786645.1 Halobacillus sp. BBL2006 | reverse complement strand
CGAATATGGCTTGGGTGATCTGATGGATGAACTGAGAAGCATCGATATTCCTCGTGTTAGATTTACAACCTCTCATCCACGTGATTTTGATGACCGCTTGATTGAAGTTTTGGCTAAAGGTGGCAACATGCTCGACCATATCCATTTACCAGTTCAATCTGGAAATTCAGATGTATTAAAAATCATGGGACGTAAATATACGAGAGAAGAGTACATGGAGCTTGTCCGTAAAATTCGTACAGCAATGCCAGAAGCTACTCTCACGACCGATATTATTGTTGGCTTCCCAAATGAAACGGAAGAACAGTTCCAAGACACTCTTTCGCTAGTTGAAGAAGTTGGATTTGAAGCGGCCTATACCTTCATTTACAGCCCTAGGGAGAACACACCAGCAGCTAAGATGAAGGACAATGTGTCCATGGAAGAGAAAAAAGATCGTCTGCAGCGATTGAACAAACTTGTAAATGCTCAATCTGCAAATGCGATGAAGCAGTATGAAGGCGAAATTGTTGACGTTCTTGTTGAAGGTGAAAGTAAAAATAACCCCGATGTTCTTGCTGGTTACACCAAACGTAATAAGCTCGTTAATTTCAGAGCTCCAAGAACTGCTATTGGAAGTATCATTCCGATTAAAATAACAAAAGCGAAGACCTGGTCCTTAGATGGAGAAATGGTTGAAGCTAGCTTAGAGGTGAAATAAATGGCACAATACACACGTAAGCAAGTCGTTGAAGAAGCTCATAAACTAGCGAAAATGATGGCTGATATCGAGGAAATCGATCGCTTCAAACAGCTAGAAGCAAAATTGAATGAAAATCAAAAAGTACAATCTCATATTAAGAAGATTAAGGCGCTACAAAAACAAGCCGTCAATTTCCAGGCTTATGGTAAAACAGAAGCCTTACAAAAAGTAGAAGGTGAAATTGATCGTCTGCAGAATGAATTGGATGAAATTCCAGTTGTTGCCGAGTTCAAGGAATCCCAAGTCCTTATTAACGATATTCTACAAATGGTTTCAAGCACTATTTCCCGAGAAGTGACGAATGAAATTATTCGTTCAACTGGAGGAGATTTGCTTAAAGGAGAAACAGGATCTAAAGCTCAAAATAGTGGCTGTCATTAAGTTTTAAGATCGCAAAATAAATATTTTTCCGTTGTCAAAGACACGTCCGCCAGAGGGTTTGCCCTTTTGGCGGATTTTTTTCGTACAATTTTTTGGGCTTTTGCATAGAATGAATTAAACACGTCCTTAGGCTTTATCCTGTTAGTCACCATTCGCCCAACCCCTGCATAGGATGGGTGGTAGAATAAGGAGGAGAGAAACCCTATGTCTTTTTTTGAGCGTGATTACAGAGAGATCATTACAAAAGCTGTAATCGGAAAAGGTAAAAAGTTCACGGAATCGACACACACGATCAGTCCCTCACACCGTCCAACGAGTATCCTAGGCTGTTGGGTAATCAATCACATCTACAATGCCAAGAAAAAAGGAGACTATGTAGAGGTATCTGGAAGTTATGACATTAACGTATGGTATTCCTACAATGACAACACCAAAACGGAAGTTGTGACTGAACGTGTGAGCTACTGTGATCATGTCAGGTTAGCCATTAAAGATGACAACTGCGTTCATGATGATTTTGAGGTAATTGCTAAAGTTGTTCAGCAGCCAAATTGCTTGGAAGCTAACATTTCAGGCAATGGCCAAAAAATTACAGTAGAAGTAGAAAGAGAATTTACGGTTGATGTTATTGGCGAAACGAAATTGTGTGTGAAAGTCGACCCGCATGGCTGCGACAACGATGATGATTATGAGTATGAGCTATCTTCTGATGATTTTTCTGCGATTGATCCTGATTTTCTTCCGTCATCATCTAGTAGCGATCATGATAAAGACGATTAAATTTCTAATCCTTGCTGATTCAGCGAGGATTTCTTTTTGACCCCATGACGTGTTGGGGTCTTTCAATTTTCCATTTTATATTATTCAAGGCCCCTAAGGATGTGTGCTATAATTGGTACAGTGTGAATAAAGAACGTTTTGGAGGATTTTACCATATGGCACAATATACACCCATGATGCAGCAATATTTAAAAATCAAAGCTCAGCAAAAAGATGCCTTTCTCTTTTTCAGGCTAGGTGATTTTTATGAAATGTTTTTTGAGGATGCTCTTGCCGCATCTAAAGAGTTGGAGATTACGCTTACCAGCAGAGATGGGGGAGCGGATGAACGAATTCCGATGTGCGGTGTCCCTTATCACTCAGCTGAAAATTACATAAAGCAGCTAGTAGAGAAAGGTTACAAAGTAGCTATTTGCGAGCAGGTGGAAGATCCGAAGGAAGCAAAAGGTGTAGTTAAGCGCGAAGTAGTACAATTGATTACTCCCGGAACGGTCATGGAAGGAAGCATGTTAGATGAAAAAGAAAACAATTATATTGCTTCCTTAAGTGAATTCGACGATGGAACGTACACCGTAAGCTATAATGATTTATCTACAGGGGAGAACAGTGTCGCCCTGGTTACTGGTGGATTTGATGCCGCTATAAGTGAACTTTACAGCCGACCTGTGAAAGAAGTGGTAGTTTCAAGTGACTTTGAAGCAGAGCAGCAGGACATGTTGAAAGAACGGCTTGGTTATACAGTTTCTTATCAAGATGATACAACGATTGAAGGGGATTTTGTCTCTTTAGTCAAAGACGTCCATCAGGAAAAGCTTAAGATCGGTTTTGGTCGATTACTTCAATATATTCAGCAGACCCAAAAGCGTACCCTCGATCATTTGCAACCAGTTAAGGTCGTGGAATTAAAGCAATTTATGACACTGGATATGTACTCGAAGCGAAATCTTGAACTGCTTGAAACGTTAAGAAAAGGCGGAAAGTCAGGCAGTCTATTATCAATCATTGACCAGACGATCACATCCATGGGAGCGCGAATGCTAAAGAAGTGGATGGAACGTCCTTTGCTTTCAAAGCATGCGATTGATACGCGTCACAGTCAGGTGGAAGGATTTCTTGATCAATTCCTTGAACGTGAAACATTAAGAGAACAATTAACTTCAGTTTATGATCTAGAGCGATTAGCGGGAAGAGTCGCTTATGGAAATGTTAACGCGAGAGACTTGATTCAATTACGAAATTCATTACGAAAAATCCCAGAAATATTAGAAACGCTGCGTGACTTCCACCATCCATCGATCAAGGAGCTTTTCCAAACAATTGATCCTTTAAAAGAATTGAAAGAATTGTTGGAAACAAGCATTGCCGATGACCCTCCGATGACGATTAAAGAAGGTGGGTTGATACAGGACGGCTTTCATGATCAATTGGATGAATATAGAGACGCATCTAAAAACGGAAAAAAATGGATTGCGGAACTGGAACAGAAAGAACGGAAATCGACTGGCATTAAATCCCTAAAAGTCGGCTACAATCGGGTCTTTGGCTACTATATTGAAGTGACAAAAGCCAATTTACGCTTGCTGCCAGAGGGAATGTATGAACGTAAACAAACGCTCACGAACGCAGAGCGTTTCATCACACCGGAATTAAAGGAAAAAGAGTCGATCATTTTAGAAGCCCAAGATAAAAGTGTCGACTTAGAATACGAGTTGTTTCTGCAAGTACGTGACCAGGTGAAGTCCTATGTCCAAGATCTCCAGTACTTAGCTGGTCAGATCAGCAGAATTGACGTACTTCAAGGATTCGCGCAAGCTTCTGAAACAAACAGCTATGTCCGTCCAACTTACAACGAGGAAACAAGAACGGTCGATATTAAACAGGGGCGACACCCAGTTGTTGAAAAGGTACTAAAAGGAGATACATTTGTTCCAAACGATATCTATATGAATGATGAGACAGACGTTCTTCTGATAACCGGTCCAAACATGTCTGGTAAAAGTACGTACATGAGACAGCTTGCCCTTACTGCGATTTTGGGGCAAATGGGATGTTTTGTTCCATGTGAATCAGCTTCCATGCCGATCTTTGATCAAATTTTTACAAGAATTGGCGCTGCGGATGACCTTGTTTCAGGTCAAAGTACGTTTATGGTGGAAATGTTGGAAGCTAATCATGCATTGAGTCATGCTACAGAAAAAAGCATGATCTTACTCGATGAAATCGGACGAGGCACAAGCACTTACGATGGAATGGCTTTAGCACAGGCCATTGTTGAGCATATTCATGAACATATAAGAGCGAAAACTTTATTTTCTACTCACTACCATGAGCTTACATCCCTTGAAAATGATTTAGAACGGTTAAAAAATGTTCATGTCAGGGCAGAAGAATACGAAGGAAATGTCGTCTTCCTGCACCAAATTAAAGAAGGACCTGCCGATGAAAGTTACGGAATTCACGTGGCAAAGCTCGCTGATCTTCCACAGCCGTTAATTCATCGGGCAACCGACCTGCTGGAACAGCTTGAGCGTTCCTCATCGACGGGAGAAGTGGCCGCTTCAGCAGAAGACGAAGAACAATTAAGTTTGTTTATTGAGGATATAAAATCGAAGAAGGAACCGAAAAAGAAGAAGACTGATGCGGAGATCGAACAACATATTCAAAATTTAAATCTAATGGAAATGACACCAATGGATGCGATGAATGAGCTTTATCAGTTGCAGAAGAGAGTCAAGTCGTAAAGGAGGAGCAGAGATGGCGCAAATTCAACTCATGCCAGACCATTTATCCAACAAAATAGCTGCGGGAGAAGTTGTCGAGCGCCCAGCCTCTGTCGTTAAAGAGTTAGTGGAAAACAGTATCGATGCAGGTGCAAGCTGGATTAATGTAGAGTTGTCAGAAGCTGGACTCGAAAGGATTCGTATTACCGATGATGGAGCTGGCATGGACGAGGAAGATTGCGAGCGGGCGTTTTACAGACATGCCACAAGTAAAATCATTGATGAGAGTGACCTTTTCCACGTTAAAACTTTAGGTTTTCGAGGAGAAGCGTTAGCGAGTATTGCCGCAGTAAGCCGCTTGTCCATCCGAACCTCGACTGGAGATGAAGCTGGGACAAAGCTCGATCTCGAAGGTGGGAAATTAATCAATCAGAATAAAAGTGATGCAAGGCGGGGCACGGATATTACCGTTGAGGAGTTATTCTTCAATACGCCTGCACGCTTGAAATACATGAAGACGATTCATACTGAGCTTGGTCATATTACGGATGTCATGAACCGAATGGCGCTTGCTCATCCTGAAGTGAAATTCACCTGTAACCATAATGAAAAACAAATTTTCCAAACGAACGGTCGTGGGGATTTATTACAGGTGGTTGCCAATATTTATGGTGTGAATGTAGCGAGGAAAATGATTCCAATTGAAGCAGAGACGCTTGATTTCAAAGTTAAAGGATATATTGCAAAGCCTGAAATATACCGGGCGTCCCGCAACTACATGTCCACAATCGTTAATGGGCGATTTATCAGGCATATTCCTTTGAATAAAGCCATTATGCAGGGATATCACACGTTACTGCCGATTGGAAAGAGTCCAATTGTTGTGCTAAATATTGAGATGGATCCTATTCTCGTTGATGTTAACGTACATCCTTCTAAACTTGAGGTCCGTTTCAGTAAAGAGAAAGAATTGTTTGATGTGCTCGAAGGAACCATTCGACAAGCGTTCCGAAAAGAAACGCTCATTCCTGATGTTCAACAAACACCACCTAAGCCTAAAAAAGAAAAAAGTACTCAGGAAACGTTCAATTTCAATCACGGTCATAAGGAAGAAGCTCACCAAAAGCGAGAAGAATCTGTTCAACATCTGATTCAAGAAGCGGAGCCATCAAAACCGGAGGATGCTGCTTTTTCCAATCATCAGGATGAAGTGCTTAAAGAAATGACTGCTGATTTCGGAGAAGAAAATATTGGGAAGCCAGAAATTAAGAAAGAAGAAGACTCCCGGCATCAACAGTCTAGTAGAGTGCCTGCGATGTATCCGATCGGTCAGCTTCACGGTACTTATATTTTAGCGCAAAATGAAGAGGGGATGTATATCGTCGATCAACATGCGGCTCAGGAAAGAATAAAATATGAATTTTTCCGAGACAAGTTGGCAGAAGTTGATCACGCGGTTCAGGAACTCCTTGTGCCTTTGACGTTTGACTTCTCCAGGCAAGAAGCGCTTCGAATTGAAGAACACAAATCTGAACTGGAGAAGGTAGGTTTGTTTTTCGAACCGTTTGGAGACAATAGTTTTATTGTTCGCAGCCATCCGCAGTGGTTTCCGAATGGATTTGAAGAGGAAGTCATTCATGAAATGATTGAACAACTCATGAATGAAGAGGGGATTAACATTTTAAAATTAAGAGAAGAAGCAGCCATCCTTATGTCATGTAAGCGGTCGATTAAGGCGAATCATTATTTGAATCAGTCGGATATGTTTCAACTGCTCGAGGATTTACGAAAATCAACAGATCCGTTTACGTGTCCTCACGGTCGGCCGATTATAGTCTTCTTCTCAGAATATGAAATGGAAAAAATGTTTAAGAGAGTCATGTCATAAACAAAAAAGCTCAACACCTTTTGGAGGTGTTGAGCTTATTTTTGTTCTCTTAAGATTTCGTCCATTTTTTGATCCCTTTCCATTGCTTTTCTAATTTACTCAGTGCTTGAGAATTTTGGAGGTGAATCTCGGAATCACAATGGGGACAAGTGACATGGTCGCTATCTTCAAAAATAGCACCTGCGCCAACTTCAATGGTTTTTCCGCAATTCGGGCAGTTGAATTCAACTTTCTGGCCTTTCAATCTTTCCTTAGCATCCATAGACCACATCTCCTCCCTATATAGTTCTATTCGATAAAATGGATGGGATATCCTGTTAATTCCCAAACATCGGTCATAAACAAACATACCATTCCAAATTGACATAATGGAATTATTGTCAATTTGGAATGGTATGTACTCGTTGCACCTGCTCTTACCCGAACTTAGTAGTGGGGTAGGGGAAGGGTTAAGATATATTTTTTTGCTGCAGTAAGAATCGAAAATAATTATCGATTTGTTTAATTTCGTCTGGCTGAATTCCGAACCAGGCTTTTTTGTCAAAAAACACTGGCTTATCGTAACCTTTAGTTTCGAGGAGTTGTTTAATCTCACGCATTTCATCTTCCAGCTCATCGCTGAGACCTAAAAGATAATCCGCAGTGGTATGAAGAGCATGAGCGATCTTCGTCAAGTCGATCAAATCTGGAGAAGTATAATTTCGTTCCCAATTCGAGACGACCTGGGCAGACACACCGACTTTTTCAGCCAACATCGTTTGTGTAAAACCTCTATCTTTCCTAAGCGAACGAATTCTTTCATGTACCACTGTGATACGCCTCCTTTTTTATACTATAACACAAACTAACGAATCTCGATAGTGAAACTAACGAATATTTTGAATTTTAATAACGGAATCCGTTAGTAGTGGTAACGACTTTCGTTAGTTAAGGTGCTGAGGTATGATTATAGAGGGATTCATGTATAATAATAGTCAGTGCGAAGGAGGGTTAGATTATGAATAAACCAAGAGTGATTTCTGTGGTGGGTCCGACAGCAGTCGGAAAATCGAAGCTCGGCATTCAAATTGCCAAAACCTTTAACGGTGAAGTCATTAGTGGAGACTCGATGCAAGTGTACCGATCCATGGACATCGGAACTGCAAAAGTAACAGAAGAAGAGATGGGAGGTGTTCCGCATCACATGCTTGATATCAAAGATCCGTCTGATGATTTTTCTGTTGCAGAATTCCAAAGAACCGTACAGGGGTTGATTTATAAGATCAATGATCAAGGGAAGCTACCTGTGATTGTTGGTGGGACAGGACTTTACATACAAGCAACACTCTATGATTTCAATTTCTCTGATGTAAAAAAAGATGATGCAGTGATTAAGGAGCTGGAAACGGAAGCTAGCGAAAAAGGCATGCAAGAGATGTATGATCGCTTGAAAGCAGTCGATCCTGAGCAAGCCGAAAAAATTCACCCAAATAATGAGCGGCGTGTGTTGAGAGCTTTGGAGGTTTATGAAACGACCGGCAAGGTTATGAGTGAATATCAGGAAGAGCAGTCTGAAGAATCTCCCTTCCATCCGGTCCTAATTGGTCTTGAAATGGATCGGAAGCGGCTTTATGATCGTATTAACAGAAGGGTAGATCAGATGGTGGAGGAAGGACTTGTTAAGGAAGTAAAAGCTCTCTATGACGAGGGGCTCGAGGGTCAACAGTCAATGAAAGCGATCGGATATAAGGAATTGATTCCATATTTTAAGGGAGAGTACGATTTAGACGAAGCTATAGAACTACTGAAGCGGAATTCACGTAGATACGCAAAAAGACAATATACTTATTTTAGAAACAAGATGGACGT
>NZ_JRNX01000990.1 GCF_000786645.1 Halobacillus sp. BBL2006 | reverse complement strand
CGTTTGCAGTTACGGCCATTGTAGGCGTTGCACTCGGCAGCTCATTCACAACTGCCGCAACCGTAGGAGTTGCCTTTATAGGCGTAGCTCAATCAATGGATGTTTCTATTGCTATGACGGCAGGAGCTATCGTATCAGGCGCTTTCTTTGGGGATAAAATGTCGCCTTTATCTGACACGACCAATTTGGCTTCAACTGTTGTGGACGTGGATTTGTTCGACCATATTAAGAATATGTCTTGGACAACTGTACCTGCATTTATTATCACGTTTATCCTTTTTGTAATTCTTTCCCCCGAACAAGGTGCGGGAAGTGAGCAACTCATGAATTTCCAAAAAGGGTTGGAAGAATCAAACTTGATCCATTGGAGCTCATGGATCCCCCTCCTTGCACTCGTAGGATTGACCGTAACGAAAACACCAGCTTTTATATCACTTGCTATTAGTAGTATCTTAGCAACGCTAATCGCAGGGGCAAGAGGCGTGCTGGACTGGGGAGCACTTTGGGGAACGTGGTTTAACGGATATACTGCTGAAACAAGTAATGATGTCGTCAATGAATTACTGACAAGAGGTGGAATGAACGGCATGCTATTTACAGTGTCTCTGGTCATTCTTGCACTTGCCCTTGGTGGACTCTTCTTTATTACAGGAGTCATTCCTTCAATATTGAACAAAGTCCAGCATGGTTTAAAGTCAGTGCGTTCAACGACCTTGGCCACAGCGTTTACGGCCATAGGAATCAACATTGCCATCGGTGAACAATACTTGTCGATCCTTTTAACAGGTGAAGCGTACCAGGATGTTTATAAAAAAGCGAATTTGGCAAGAAAAAATCTGTCCAGAACGTTGGAAGATGCCGGGACGGTCATTAATCCACTCGTTCCTTGGAGTGTCTGCGGAGTCTTTCTTTCAGGTGTTCTTGGCGTTCCTGTTCTAGACTATTTGCCTTTTGCCTTCTTCTGTCTGCTAAGTCCGGTGCTGACGATTTTGTTTGGGATCACTGGTAAGACTCTTACTCCGAATTCAACAGAACAAACGAATCAATTGAAGAAAGTTAATTAACAAAAAAGGAGTCCTCTTCCATTGAGGACTCCTTTTTTGCTTTAAAGCAGAAAAAATCAACGGTATGGAAAAGCACATCCCTTTTGATT
>NZ_JRNX01000989.1 GCF_000786645.1 Halobacillus sp. BBL2006 | reverse complement strand
AATACTTCCAATTTCACTTCTTCTTCAATTTGAATGTCTTTACAAACAGTGACGCTCACTTGAACCTGGTTTCCAAGGAAGACAGTGTTTAATACAGAGCAGTGAACGGCCGTAATACGACAGAAGACGTTGTCTGCTGTAAATGGTTCAGGGATACAAACCATGTAGACATCATCAAATTGAACAGGTACTTCAAATGAACAAATGTTAGCTTCAGTGTCTTCATTCACAGCGGTTACTGTTAAGAAAACAGTCCACAGCACACGGATCATACCTGGTGCTCCATTAGTCACCTCTAGTACCTCACAAGTAGCATCAGGACCTGGAACCATTGGAGATGTGCAAGTAAAACCTACGTTCACTCCGTCTGCAATCGCGTTGGCAACTTGTGTAGAACACGGCTCTGGAATTGGTGTTTTATTTGTGTACTGATTGACATCCGTAATCCAATCATAAACTTTTTGTGTACGAATACACTCGGGCACCAAATCATTAGGGGTTAGCGTTGGAATTTGTGCCCCCCTGATTGATTTAAAGTTTTTCACACAATCCTACCTTTCCAAATTATTATTTACAGTAATAGCTTATTAAGATAGATGCCCTTGGGGAACCGGTGAGTTAGCCTGTTTTTTCTTGACAGATAAAAGAGCCTATTCTCCACATCCTTTATTTCTTTATTTT
>NZ_JRNX01000988.1 GCF_000786645.1 Halobacillus sp. BBL2006 | reverse complement strand
ATAGCTGACTTCTTCAAGGTGACGGTCTAAGTAAGGGCTGTACTCCTCTAACCCGATAGAAGCTTCACGAATCCGGTTTGGACCGAAGCGTGAACCAGGTCGGAAACTCACGGTCCAATCCATCGGCATCCCGTAGATGACACAGTCTGCTTCTTTTTCGGTTGCACGGCTCATGATAAACACTTTTCCAGAGTAGGATTCATCAAAAATCATGTGGCTCACTCCTCTGTTAAATCTTTCACGAATCTAGGCAAAGCGAAAGAAGCGGCATGAAGCTCCTTCGTATAATACTTCGTGTCGATATCAAAAAAGCGCTCATCCGCCACTTGAAGAGGATCGTAAATTTTACTACCCATTGTGAACGTCCAGAGGCCGCTCGGATACGTCGGAATGTTCGCGGTATATACTTTAGTGATTGGGAAAGTTTCTTTCACATCACTGTACACCTGCTTGATCAACTCCGCTTTGAACCATGGGTTATCGGTTTGAGCGACGAAGATTCCATCTTCTCTCAATGCTTTTGCAATTCCTTCGTAAAAACCTTTGGAGAAAAGGTTTACGGCA
>NZ_JRNX01000987.1 GCF_000786645.1 Halobacillus sp. BBL2006 | reverse complement strand
TTACTGAAGCGGTCCTGGCGTGGCTCGAACGTCATGGGAGAACGGTGATCAATGGAAGCCGTGCGCTACGGCTTGAAGTAAGTAAAGTGAATCAATATATGGCTTTGAATCAAGCGGGAATCGAAACACCGAAAACCATAACAGCTGTCGGTAAAGAGAATATCCTCAAAGCGGCGGACCAATTAAATGTGGATTCCTTTATTACGAAGCATAACCGTGCTGGTAAAGGCCAAGGTGTCCAATTATTCCATTCGAAACAAGCCCTCGAGGAATATTTGGAAGGGGCATCATTTGAGGAGCCTGTCGATGGCATTACCCTGCTCCAGCAGTACGTAGAGGCACCAGAACCTTACATTGTCCGTCATGAATTTGTCGGTGGAAAGTTCGTTTATGGAGTGAAAGTTGACACTTCGGAAGGGTTTGAGCTGTGTCCGGCAGATGCCTGCACAATTGAAGATTTGTATTGCCCTACTGACGGGGAAGCGGAAGAACCGAAAGCGAAGTTTGAAATTATCGAAAACTACCGACCTGCAATCATCGATCAATATGAAGCATTTTTAAAAGAAAATAAAATTGA
>NZ_JRNX01000986.1 GCF_000786645.1 Halobacillus sp. BBL2006 | reverse complement strand
TACCTTTCTGTTAATACAACACTTTTTCAGTGGCTTCTGCGCAGCACGAGGAGGCTCACCAGCCGCCCGTGAAAAGCGGAGTGTATTTCCGAAGCGGTCATTCAGAGCCATCGATAACTTCTAAGTTTCCCTACCCTTAATTTGTTCTTCTTTAGATTGGATGCTTTTAATTATGTCCCATCCCCTTATGCATTCCCGACTTTCCGATTAGGACCCGAATCTTCTATTGGTGCTTCTTTTTCTTCTTCAGGAGGCGATGTTTTTTTAACGAAAAAGGATAATATAATCCCAGCGATAGATAGGGCAGTGACAACAAAAAAGGCGACATTTACACCGTGGATCGATGGATAATCAATCGATGGTGAATTTTGAGTTCTTTGAGTGGTAGTTGTCATGACAGTAACCAATATTGCCGTACCTACAGATGCTGCAATCATTCGCATTGTGTTGCTCATAGCCGCTCCATGAGGAATTAATTTTTTTGGTAACTGGTTTAATCCAGCAGTAGTGACTGGCATCATAACCATTGATAGACCAAACATTCGGATTGAATAAAGTACCGTGATGGACGTAAATGTTGTTTCAATGCCTAAGAACGAAAAAGCGAGTGACGCACCTGAAATAATTGTAAGGCCTATAATAGCAAGCCACCTTGCTCCAATGCGATCAAAAATTCGACCTGTAATTGGTGACATGAATGCTGTGATGACAGCTCCAGGTAGAAGCGCCAGTCCTGATTCAAAAGCACTGAAGTCACGCATGTTTTGCATATACAGAGGGATTAGCGTTTCAGCTCCGATCAGTCCCATAAACGTAATCATTGCAATAATTGTCGTAATCGTGAAGATGGGATATTTAAAGACTCGAAACTCAAGCATTGGGTGATTTAATCGTAATTGCCTCATAATGAATAAGGTAAGAGTCACAGCTCCAACCACCAATACAGTGACTGTTATTGGATGCGCCCAACCTTCATTCCCTGCAATCGTAAACCCATAAAGAAGGCTCCCGAAACCAATAGATGATAAAATAATAGAAAAAGGATCGACCTTCGGAAAGGTAAGCTCAGTTACGTTTTTTAAGATGAAATAAGCAAGAGTAATAATCATTAATGCAAGTGGTAATATCATCCAAAACAAGAATCTCCATGAATAGTTGGCTATTACCCACCCAGATAAAGCCGGGCCGATAGCAGGTGCAAAAGAAATGACAAGTCCGATATACCCCATGGCTGCTCCACGTTTGTTGATGGGAAAAATCATTAAAAATACTGTTTGCATCAAGGGGAGCATCACACCTGCGCCACTAGACTGAATGATTCTGCCCAACAACAAAAAAGGAAAATTCGGGGCGACTCCAGCCACAACCGTACCAAAACTAAAGATTCCCATGGCCGCGATGAACAATTGTCGAGTGGAAAAACGCTCGATTAGAAAAGCACTGACAGGGATCATAATGCCATTTACAAGCATAAAGACGGTGGTCAGCCACTGCGCAGAGTTTGCTGTAATATTAAACTCTTCCATAATTGGAGGAATCGCTGTAATCATAAGTGTCTGATTTAAAATAGTGATAAACGAGCCAGTTAAAAGCAGTGCTGCTATTAAGACTTTATTATAGCTCTGTGAAGTCAACCCGACCCCTCCTCATTAATAGAATCAATTCTATTATTATACTTTTTTAATAGTTCACGAACA
>NZ_JRNX01000985.1 GCF_000786645.1 Halobacillus sp. BBL2006 | reverse complement strand
CAAAAAACTAAAAAAACAGTGGAAGACATAGGACTGGTTGAATTGAATGAAGCGTTCGCCTCACAATCGCTGGCCGTCATCCGTGAACTTGGGCTCGATCATGACAGGGTAAATGTGAACGGCGGTGCAATCGCGCTTGGACACCCAGTCGGTGCAAGCGGTGCCAGGATCATGACGACTTTGATCCACGAAATGAAAAGACGAGAGGAACCACTTGGTGTTGCGACCTTATGTGCTGGAGGCGGACAAGGGATGGCAATGATGCTCGAGTTAGTATGAGGAGGTGCCGTTAAATGACGACAACGTTGGAAGAAGTCAGGGAGAGTTTTGAAACGAGCCCATTCTTCGAACATATCGGTTTTGAAATCGATCGTTTTGAAGCGGGTGATGTCATATTGAAACTGACTGTTCACGACAAGCTGCTGAATGCGAATGGAAAGCTGCACGGCGGTGTCCACGCTTCAATGATAGATATTATTTTAGGCATGGCGATTCGCTCAACGACAAAAACAAGATGTACAACGATCAGCCTTAATACACATTACCTTGCTTCTTTGAGCAACGGGACTGTCATGGCAAAAGGCAGAATCCTACAGCAAGGATATAAGATCGTGACCGCTGAAGGAGAACTATATGATGATAGAGGAGAAATGATCGCAAAAGGAATGGGGTCATACAAATTGCTACGAACATCTGAGTAGCTTGAAGGGGCTGGGACAAAAGTGTGTTAGCCATTCTAAAAAACCGAACGATGGTGAAATTCTTATGATAAGATTTCACCATCGTTCGGTTTTTT